>JAFQHD010000030.1 GCA_017398145.1 Clostridia bacterium | reverse complement strand
GAAGATCGTGGAGATGATACAGATTGTACTTTGGAAAGCGTGTTAGCAGATCATACAAAGGTCTTAGAACTCTCTCAAAAGCACAAAGTCAATTATTTGCTTATTGATGATAAATACGAAATTGATATTAATTTGTAACGATAAATTCCAATTTATCGAATAGGTGATATTTATAAAAGGGTATTAGGTTCTCCTAACAAGTGACATTTGGGCGCCTAAATGTCCTGCTTGTTATGGTATGAGACAAAAATTAAACGGATGTGTAGAATTTCTGCACATCCGTTTTACTGTCTCAAAAAATATTTTAATAGTGATATTGTGAGACAGGTCTCACAGTGTTATTTTGCCTATCGGCAAAGTGATATTAAAACCTTTCGGTTTTAGTGATATTTTATTCGCTCCTAAACTCGCAAAGCGAATAACACTCGGCTTTTAGCCGAATATAACTGCGAAGTAATATAACTCGCCGTAAGGCGAATAAAACCGGCGTTGTATCCTTACGGGTACAACGCCTAACGGTCAACCCTTTTCGTTGTTATATTTATTTACTCCGATGACACCTACTATTATCACAACACACAGAAGGAGCTGGATAAGAGAAAGTCTTTCCTTTAATATAAGTATTCCCGCAAGGACGGAAACTACCGTTATAAGGTTTGCAAAGGAAGCATTCTTTACCGTACCGATGATTCCTATGGAATAGTTGAGCAGCATAAATGCCGCGATAGACGAGATTATGGCAAGATAACCCATTGAGCCCCAGAATTCGGGATGCACCACCGCTTCCTTGAGCATAGGAAAATAGTCCTTACCAAGACCGCAGAGGGCTGTGATATTAAACCCTACCATTCCACAGAGGAACATTATATATGTACGCTCAAAGGGACTGTAAACTCCCGATTCCTTACGGCTCAGTATATCAAAGGTCGAGCCTGCTATAACTGCACCCAGCAGAAGAAGAATTCCGATAAGGTGGTTCTTGTTTCCGTCGTTTGAGCCGAGACTTATTCCTATTACCGCCGCAAGTGAAATAAGGGAAAATATCACCTGCCCGAGAGTAGGTTTTTCTTTCAAAAAAACAGAGGACATAATAAGCACGAACACAGGTACAAGGGAAATGATAACTCCCGACAGCGCACTTGAAGTCAGCTCTATTCCGTAGAGCTCAAATATAAAGTAGAGAAAGGGTTGAGCCAAAGCCATTAAGAGTATATATTTTTTCGGCTTGCCCTTGAGATTCAGCTTTACTATTCTAAATAGCCACATCAGATTCATTACGGCAAAGGCTATGGTAAAGCGTACCGACAGAATTATCAGAGGATGGGCGTATTCAAGGGCGACCTTGGCAAACATAAAGCTCAGTCCGAATATTACGTTACATATTATCGCTGCAAGTGTAGCTTTTAGATTTTTTGACATTTGTGTTTTCCTTTGTTTTGTAATTCTCTTGGATTATATCATACTTGATTTATTTAAGCAATAGAAAAGAAAGAAAAGTGTTGACCGTAAAAGTCAACACTTTTCCACCTTAATTTTGCATTATGCATTTTGCATTTAACAAGACCTCCTCATTTCGAGGAGGTCTTGTTTTTCAACCTTACACGGACGAAGAAACGGAGCATTGCATTGCCGTTCCAGGGTATAAGAGGGTACAGATATCCGCGGCTGTTATCCACCGTCTTGTTTGATACGATTAGCAAAAAGACAAGGATAACTCCAAGACCAAAGCCCCATATATTGAAAACAGCACTCAGTATGAGCAATATAAGCCTCATAAACTTAAGGGAATATGCAAGCTCGTAGCTGGGCTGTGTAAAGTTGGCTATCGTTATAAACGCCAGATAGAGTATTACCTCGGGGACAAACCATCCTATATTCACCGCCATCTCACCCAGGATAAGACCTGCGATGACCGAAAAGGAGTTACCCAAAACCTGAGGGGTATTAAGGGATGCCAATTTAAGTCCGTCGATAATGAATTCTATCATAAATATCTGCACTATTACGGGGATGGCAGCCTGCTCTTTTATTTTAAGGATAGACAGCCATTGAGGGATATATTCGGGATTGGATACAAGCAGATACCAGGCGGGAAGCATAAACAGCGTCAACAGTAATATTATAAGCCGCACCACACGAAAATATGTCGCCGTCAGCGGAGGAAGATAAAAATCGTCCGCCTCCTGCAGAAAATCAAAGATCGAGGTGGGCAGGATAAGCACCTCGGGGGTGTTATCGCTTATGATTATGATACTTCCTTCAAGCACCATAGCCGCCGCCGAGTCGGGTCTTTCGGTAAAGCGTACCTTGGGGAAGGGGTTATACCACCGTTGCCTTACAAGCTGCTCGGCGATGCTCTGCTCACCGAAGGAGACCGCCTCGAGATCGATGGAGTTCAGCTTTTTCATTACGGTAGCAAGAAATCTTTTGTCAACCTTATCTTCTATATAACAGACGGCAATATCGGTTTTCGTCCGTTTGCCGCATTGAGCTAACTCAAAGGTAAGCTTCGGGTCCCTTATACGGCGGCGGATCAGGGCGGTGTTGTTTATCATTGATTCACCGAAGCCGTCACGGGGGCCCTTCAGCACCTTTTCATTGTCAGGTTCCTCGATACTGCGGTTAGGGTAGCGTCGGCAGAAGATCAGTATTATCTTATCCATACCCTCTATGACAAACGCCGTACCCCCCGAGAGGATGGCGGTCACCGCCGTGTCTGTGTCCGTGGATTCCGACACCTCGCCAAAGGCAACACGCTCGGCAAGCTTGTCCGTATCTTTGTATCTGATGAAATATTCAAGCACCAGCTCCATGGTGGAGTTATCCACGAAGCTGCTTACATAAAAAAGCCCGCAGCGTCTGTCATCGTCAAGGGTTATAGTCCGTTTGACCATGTCAAAGCTCTGACCTATATATAATTTATCGGTAAGCTCCCTCATATATCTGTCAAAATCAGTGATAAATACCACCTCCTATGACAAGTATTGCCTGTTTACAAAAAATTATTATGTTTTCTTAAAAAAATCCTTGACAAGAGAGGATTAATATGTTATTATGTTTAGGCTTTAATGAATATGCGCTTGTAGCTCAGTGGATAGAGTGCCCGGCTACGAACCGGTAGGTCGCAGGTTCGAATCCTGCCAGGCGCGCCAGCAAAAGAAGACATCCTTGTGGATGTCTTCTTTTGCTTTACGATAAAATGGAAGGATTCGAACCTTGAGAAGGTTAGTCGGTACGTTAATGAAGATTTTTGACCGATGGGTCAAAAATTCTCCATCATTCTGCATTCTGCACTCTGCATTCTGCATTAAAAAACACCGTCCTGTCGGGACGGTGTTTTGCTGATTACATAGCAGCAAGCATCTTTGTGTAGCGGGACTTCTTTCTTGCAGCTGTGTTCTTGTGGATGATGTTCTTGGTAACTGCTGTGTCGATCTTCTTGATAGTCTCGGTGTAGAGAGCAGTAGCCTCATCCTTGTTACCTGCTTCAACAGCAGCCTCGTACTTCTTACAAGCGGTCTTGTAGGATGTCTTGAAAGCCTTGTTCTGCATGGTCTTGGTCTCGGTAACGAGAACGCGCTTCTTAGCGGATCTGATATTAGGCATGGTATTTACCTCCTCTGTTAGAATGATTTATGATTTTTTTTAGCCTTGATATAGTACCATAGTATAAGGGTATTTTCAACCCCTTGTAGGGATTTTTTAGAATTTAGTTACAAATTAGTAACAAATTAATTTTTTGTAAATATGAACTTTTGCGGTTGACATTTATATATTATTGTGATAAAATGTTGAACTGTATCCAGTTTAATAATGTAATTTCGAGGTCATACTTGATGTTTTAAAGTTTTCGAGGGCAGATTTCGACGTTGAAGTGACACTTTTGCTTATAATTTGACTGTAACCAGCATGTCATAGGGGTAGGGTGCCTTTAAGGGTCGGACTGTGTTCGACTGTCGGCAGAGCACAGGTATGGTCTATTCTTTTGATAGGAGGTTTGTTTATATGGTAAAAGAGCATAAGCTCGGCAAAAATACCAGAATGAGTTTCTCTAAGATCGGTCAAGAATATGAGATGCCCAATCTCATCGAGGTCCAGAAGAACTCATACCGTTGGTTCCTTGAAAAGGGACTTATGGAGGTATTGCACGACGTATCCCCCATTATCGACTATTCCGGAAATCTTCATATTGAATTTGTGGATTTCAGAATAGAGGATACCCCCAAGTATCCCGTTGAGGAGTGCAAGGACAGAGATGTCAACTATGCCGCACCCCTTCGCGTGACCGTCCGTCTTTACAACAAGGCAACAGGCGAGGTTATCGAGCGTGAGATCTTCATGGGCGATTTCCCCCTTATGACCGAAAACGGTACCTTTGTTATCAACGGTGCGGAGCGTGTTATCGTATCCCAGATCGTTCGTTCTCCCGGTATGTACTACGCAAGCGAGGTAGACAAGACCGGTAAGAAGCTATTTACATCTACCGTAATTCCTTACAGAGGTGCATGGCTTGAGTACGAAACAGACTTAAACGACGTATTCAGCGTTCGTATCGACAAGAACCGTAAGATCCCCGTGACTATCCTTGTCCGCGCTCTCGGTGTTGACAGCGATGCTGAGATCATCAATATGTTCGGTGACAACCGTCTTATTATGGCTACCCTTGAGAAGGACACCATGCCCTCCGAGGCAGAGAAGAACGGTACCACCGCAGGCGACGAGGCTCTTAAGGAGATCTATAAGAAGCTGCGTCCCGGCGAGCCTCCCCTTGTAGAGAGTGCTCAGATCCTTATAAACAACCTGTTCTTCGACCCCAAGCGTTATGACCTTGCAGCTGTGGGTAGATATAAATATGATAAGAAGATGGGTCTTGGTGCAAGACTTGCGGGCAGAACCCTCAGCAGAGCCGTTGTTGACCCCTACACGGGCGAGATACTCGCTGATGCAGGCGTAGAGCTCACCCGCGACCTGGCTGATGCCATCGAGCGCGCAGGTGTAAACGAGGCGTGGGTAAAGCTTCACGACGACTCCGAAATGAAGCTCTTCTCTAACGGCACCGTATATCCCGAGACCGTTTTGGGCTACGATCTCCGTGATATCGACGTTACAGGCAAGGTAAATGCCGCAGTTCTCGGTGAGATCATCGAGGCTGTAGGCACGGATGCCGATGCAGTGAAAGAGGAATGCAAGCTCCGTATGGGAGAGCTTGTTCCCAAGCATATAACTAAGGAAGATATTTTTGCTTCCATTAACTATCTTATAGGTTTAGCACAGGATATCGGTACGGTTGACGATATCGACCATCTGGGCAACAGAAGACTTCGTTCGGTGGGCGAGCTTCTTCAGAATCAGTTCCGTATAGGCTTTAGCCGTATGGACAAGATCATCAAGGAGCGTATGACCATTCAGGACAGCGAGAACCTCACTCCCGAGGGACTTATCAACATTCGTCCCGTGGTAACTGCTATTCGTGAGTTTTTCGGCTCTTCTCCTCTGTCCCAGTTCATGGACCAGAACAACCCTCTGGCAGAGCTTACACACAAGCGCCGTCTTTCCGCGCTTGGTCCCGGCGGTCTTAGTAGAGATAGAGCTTCCTTCGAGGTTCGAGACGTTCACTACACCCATTACGGCAGAATGTGTCCTATCGAGACACCTGAAGGACCCAACATCGGTCTTATCTCTTATCTTGCGACCTATGCAAAGATCAGCGACTACGGCTTTATCGAGGCTCCCTACAGACGCATTGATAAGGAAACGGGCGTAGTTACCGACGAGATCGTATATATGACTGCAGACGTTGAGGATAACTACATCGTAGCACAGGCTAACGAGCCCCTTGACGAAAACCACCGTTTCGTTAATCCTAAGGTTACGGTCCGTTCCAGATCCGAGATCATGCAGGTAAATGCATCCGAGGCTGACTTTATGGACGTATCTCCCAAGATGGTGGTATCTGTAGCGACAGCTATGATCCCCTTCCTTGAGAACGACGACAACTCCCGTGCTCTTATGGGTTCAAACATGCAGAAGCAGGCAGTACCCCTTATGGTCACCGACTCTCCTATCGTCGGTACGGGTATGGAGTACAAGGCAGCTGTTGACTCCGGTGTCGTTGTATGTGCAAGAAAAGCAGGTACAGTAGAGAAGGTAAGTGCTGACGAGATCACCGTTCTTGAAGAGGGCGGCGAAAAGCACACCTACCATCTTATCAAGTTCAAGCGCTCCAACCAGGGTACATGTATCAACCAGAGACCTCTTGTTGACGTAGGCGAGCAGGTTACAGAGGGTCAGGTAATCGCTGACGGTCCTGCAACCTCCAACGGTGAGATCTCTCTCGGTAAGAATGCTCTTATCGGCTTCATGACCTGGGAGGGTTACAACTACGAGGACGCGGTTCTTCTTAACGAAAACCTCGTTCGTAACGATGTTTATACATCCATTCATATAGAAGAATACTCTCACGAGGCAAGAGATACCAAGCTCGGTCCGGAGGAGATCACCACAGGTCGGCTGTCGTATACGCCGCAAGGAGAATGAGACCGTCGTATTTTTCCTCGGTTTCAGCGAGATAGCTTGCCGCCATCGCACCGCCGAGAGAATGACCGCCGATGT
>JAFQHD010000029.1 GCA_017398145.1 Clostridia bacterium | reverse complement strand
TCAATTCTATGACAATGATATAGCTATGAGAAATACTAATTCCTAAGACTTGGCTTTTTTCAAGCCCAAGTTTCTTGGGCTTTGTTGGGTTGCTCTTTTTTCTCGCTCAACCATCGGTTTTCACGCTAACCGTCCCCTGTCTTATTGCTTTCGTCAACACATAGAACCGTCCTCTGTGTTCCCTGTGTTCCTTTTCGGTATTTTCGACTCAATTTTCCTATATTTGACCTACTTTTTCAGCGGTCTCGGACTGTCCCCTGTGTTATGTTAGTTTTGACTTTTAATAGTTAGTCTGTGTTTGCTGATTTATGCCGGCACAGTTTAGTGCCTCGGCCATGCGTTTTGAACGCTAAGCTATATATATCACAACATGCATCACAGTAAAACTCATACCAAATGACTTTAACTTCTTGACCTTCAATAAAGACTGGGGTGTTGCCCGGCAAAAGACTGTAATCTGTTTTAGATGCGGGTAATATTTTAGATTTTTTAATTCTTCTAAGTCGTTGTCCACAGGACGGACAAGAATATCTTTTAAAAAACACATCAACAAATGACGGTACATTAAATACTTTTCCGATTATCATAATTATTAATTCATTTCAATAACGAAATTAAAACCTCGGAACACAGGGGACGAAACACAGACTAACTATTAAAATCAAAACTTAAACATCGGCATCATCTGTAATTTAAATGCATTGATACGGTGGAGATAGTCTATACGCTCCTTTTTTGTCCGATCCTCTATTTCTCCTGTACGGATATATCTGTCAAGCTCGGCATAAGTGAAGCCGAGGTTGTCTTCATCGGTTTTTCCGCAAAGACCGTCGATGGGAGTCTTGTCAACGAGAACATCGGGGAGACCAAGTATTCTGCCGATCTCCTTGACCTCCTGTACAGTCATAAAGCACATGGGACTGAAATCACCTGCTGCATCACCGTAGCGAGTGGAGTACCCTACCCAATCCTCGGAGAGGTTACAGGTGTTACATACTCTGCCGTTGACCGACTGGGAAACCGCATAGAGAGTAGCCATACGGATACGGGGCGGAAGATTGACCATTGATTGGTTAGAAAGCTCAAGGTCCTTGGGCATAGCTGACAAAAGACCGTCCACCGCAGCCTTGATGTTGACCTCATATCTCTTTATACCAAGATGGTCGCAAAGCAGATATGCCATATCAATATCGAACTGCTCTCCCTTGGGCATAAGCACACCTATAACTCTGTCCTTGCCTAACGCCTCGGCACACAGTGCTGCCGCAACAGACGAGTCCTTACCGCCGGATATACCGATAACGGCATTACAGCCCTTGCCGTTTTCTTCAAAAAAGTTTCTGATCCATTCTATACATTTATCTTTAATTTTCACTGCATCAAACATCTTTACTCTCCTTTATCTGACACATTTTCATTGTTGTAATAGCCGCGTTATGGCTCTCGGGCGTTACACCTGCACAGCAGGACGGATCAACCGAAACTACGGCTTCAGGGAAATGGGCTTTTAATATAAGCGCATTTGAAACAACGCATATATCGGTACAGAGTCCAATAAGCTCAATATTCATTTCATCATCAGGCTCAATAAGCTTGGGTAACAGCGTGCTGCCGAAGGTGTACTTTTCTACCTCTGTTATAAATTCCTTTTTATCAAGAGCGTCCTGTACCTTTTTATTTAGATGCCAACCGTGAGTATCCTTGATACAATGAGGTACAGGAAGGTTCCTGCCCTCTTCGGTATCCATATAATCCTCAAAATGTGTATCATAGGTAACGTAAATATCACCCTCGAAGGATTCTATCTTTGCGACAATATTATCAACTATCGCCACAGCCTCGCGAGAACCGAGAGCTCCGTCAACAAAGTCGTTCTGCATATCAACTACAACTAATATATTTTTCATATTGCCTCCCGCTTGTCCTTATATGAGAACGAGCTCAATATGCTCGATTCCCCGTACAAGCTCTGTTACTTCCCTTTCTGTAAGTCTGTGTTTTTCCTTTGAGTAAAGTTCAAAGCTTACACCAACGTTTTCGACCTTTCCGCTTTTGGAAGCTGTAATATCAGTCTCGCTTATACCTATACCAAGCTCATTCAGTTTATCGAGAACTGGATTGACGTTTGTTGTGCCGCATATCTCTATATATACGTCCATATATTTTTTGCGTTTGTTAAGTATACGATCAAGTCCCTTGAGACGAGATATTACTATAGATATAAAGAGTGTACATACGACCGCACCCTCATAGAATCCAGCACCAAGTGCAAGACCTATGGCAGCAGTGCTCCAGAGACCAGCCGCTGTGGTAAGTCCACGAACATGAGTACCTCTCGTTACCATTATTGTACCCGCACCGATAAAACCGATCCCCGAAACCACCTGCGCTCCAATACGCATGGGATCGGTGCCAAATCCTAAAGTTTCGGCGCAGAATATTCCGGTAAGCGTGGTAAGCGCAGCACCCATACATACCAGTATATGTGTACGCAATCCCGCCGCGTGTCCCTTCTTTTCTCTTTCAAAGCCTACTATTCCGGCAAGGATAAAAGCAAGCGTAAGTCTTATAAGTGAAGTCCATATATTAAACTCACGAAGCCATATGATTATATCCATAAAATCACCCTTCTATCATTATATTCATTTATTTAATATATTCTAACACAAATAGTGTAAAAATTCAAACTTTTTTGCAAAAACATATTGAAATATGTAAATTTATGTGATATACTCATTGCCAAGTTAATAATTCCTGTGAATTTCTCGGGAAAACCGAGAATGGAGGAAACTCTGGAGAATCTCTTAAGTGAGTGCCGAAGGTGCAAGGCGCAGCAAGTTGTTTTCAAAACTTATTACGCCGAATCTCTCAGGCAAAAGGATAGAGTTTGGTATATAGATAATATATGCTGTTTTTCCGGAGTTGCTTTATTAGCAACTTTTTTTATTTCAAAGGAGAAGAAAAATGGAAAAATTCATGGATGTACTGACAAATGTGAATGACGTAATCAACACATTTATCTGGACAAAAACAGGCGTATGGCTTCTTGTTGCCGTAGGTATCATAATGACCGTGCTTACAGCCTTCTTCCAGGTGTCTCATATCGGCTTATGGTTCAAGCACACCCTTGGAAGCCTCTTCAAAAAGGATGTTATATCCCACAACAAGGATAAGTCTGCAATATCCCCCTTCCAGGCGCTGTGTACTGCTCTTGCAGCTACCATAGGTACAGGTAATATTGCCGGTGTTGCAGCAGCTATCTGTATCGGCGGACCCGGTGCTGTATTCTGGATGTGGGTTGCTGCGTTCTTCGGTATGATGACCAACTATTCCGAAAACGTGCTTGGTATCTACTTCCGCCGCCGCAATAAGGACGGTGAATGGTCGGGCGGTGCTATGTACTACCTTGAGGACGGTCTCGGCAAAAAGAAGGGCTGCCGCGGTATCGCCAAGGTTCTCGCGATCCTCTTTGCGATATTCGCTATCCTCGCTTCCTTCGGTATAGGTAATATGGGTCAGATCAACAAGATAGTTGCAAATGTTGAATCTGCGTTCGATATCAACGCTCTTTCTTCTGTAGCTGTCGGATCTACCAACCTTTACAGTATCGTTATAGGTCTTGTGATAATGCTTCTCACAGGTCTTATCGTTATCGGCGGTCTTCAGAGAATCGCCAACGTAGCAGAAAAGGTCGTTCCCTTTATGGTAGTGCTTTTCGTTATCGGAAGTATTGTTATAATCGGTGTTAACTACTCTGCTATCCTTCCTGCATTCAAGGCTATATTCGTTACAGCCTTCAAGCCTATGGCTGCTGTGGGCGGTACCCTCGGTGCCATAATCAGCAAGGTCGTAACTCAGGGCTTCAAGCGCGGTGTTTTCTCAAACGAGGCAGGCTTAGGTTCCTCTGTTATGGTACACTCCAATTCCAACATCAAGGAGCCTGTAAAGCAGGGTATGTGGGGTATATTTGAAGTATTTGCAGACACTATCGTAGTATGTACTATGACTGCTCTCGTTGTTCTCACATCAGGTGTT
>JAFQHD010000028.1 GCA_017398145.1 Clostridia bacterium | reverse complement strand
CCTTATAGTTTTCGCCGAAGTCCTTTACTGTAAGCTTAACGCCGTAGGACTCTGCATAAGGTGTGATGTCGTTAACGTCTGTGTAGAGGAAGTACTGAGAACCGTCGTTAAGTCTTACCCAGAATGTGTAAGTACCAACCCACGGTACCTCATAAGAGAATGTACCATCTACTGTGTATTTTTTTGAGGTTGCTGCGTCAAGTGTTACGTTCTTCTCTGCTGCCTTTACCTGTGCACCTGTGGTGTAGGTACCGAGAGCAAATCTGATCTCCTTGATGGAGGTGAGATTCTTGATGGTTACGGTGTAGTTGTTTACGTCACCGATCTTAACAGTGGTCGTATCCTCGAGCATAGGGATCTCCTGTGTCTCGGTTGCGCCGCAGATCTCACAGGTTCTGGTCTCTTCACCGACAGTCTCGGTGGTAGGCTCAACTGTTACTACCCAGTTGCCCCAAGTGTGACCGTTTGCAGGAACAGACTCGGTCTTCTTGGAAGTGCAAACGGCACAGGTGTATACCTTGGTACCCTTAGCAGTACATGTGGGCTCCTTGGTGATAGTGCCCTCATCGTAGGTACAACCTACCTCGGGATTGAGAGCGGGGATAGGCTGAGTTGTAGTGCCAACACCACACTCGCACTTGATGGTGAGAACACCCTCAGCGGTACATGTGGGCTTCTTGGTTACTTCTTCTTCAAATACACATACGTGCTCGGGACCCTGATAGCCGTCAAAGCTTGCAGCAGGCTCGCCGCAGATGGTGTTGATCTCAAAGGATGTACCTCTGAGGAATACGCCGTTGGAGAATGCAGCTACACCGAAGTGATACTCGTCGGTTGCAAGCTGGCTGTTCTGAGACTCGGGCATGTTGAGAAGGAAGTCGTTGATCTTAGCAGACATTACAAGCGCACCGTCGTTATAATCGTTAACGAAGGAAACGTCAAGCTTCTCGCCCATGGGGATATTTACGTTGGTAGCGTACTTAGCAGTCCAGTAGTTACCGCCGGAAATGATCTGGTATACGATAACGTCGTAGATGTTATCACCCTCGGTACCGTGGATATAGCCTTCGCCTGCATCCATGTAGTCCATAAGGGTCATAACTACGGTATGCTCGTCACCTCTGTAGTCATGGTTGTATATGAAGCCGTAACGCATATCATATCTCTTGGTGCTGTTGCTTGCACTGCCTAATACGCTGTATTCACCGAGAGAGTTGTAGTCCTCGGGCTCGTTAGTGAAGATAAAGCTCATGGTCTCGGGGAACATAACTGTACCGTCGATAACGGTAACGGTCTCTGTGCCCACTACCTCACCGGTCTCGGGATCAAGGATCTCCTGATCATCGGTGATCTTGCCGTTGCTCATATTGTGAGGAGTAACGGTAGCAGTAAAGCCGTTGATGGAAGCGGCAAACTTAGACATTGCAGCTGTTACGTTGTAAGCAACATTGCAGTTGTCATAGTAATGTGCATAGTCCTCAAGGAAGAGAGAACCGTCTTCCTTAACGGAAGGATAAAGCACATCTGCACCCTCGATCCACTCGGTGGTCTGAGAGAATTCATTGTATCCGTAAACATCCCAGTACTCGGTATAATCGGAACCAAGCATAGGAAGAACCTGCTCTTCTACTGTACCGCAGGTAGCACAGTCTCTTACTCTGAGACCTGTAGCGGTAGCGGTAGGCTCAACCTCTACGGTATATACAGACCAGTCGTGGCCAAACTTTCTTGTGATCTTTTCGTTTACGTCGTCACATACTGTACACTGTGTGGTAAGAACACCGTCTGTTACACAGTCAGCAAATGTCTCGGAAACGAATACATAGTCGTGACCTGCAGCAGGCTCGGATGTGATCTGTACCTTACCGCATACTGTACACTTGTAGGTGTAGTATGTAGGCTCTGTACAAGCTGTCCAAACTGTTTCAACAGGCTCTTCACCGAAGGTACACTCGGTATGAGTGTTAACCTCGCCGTTCCACTGTGCTGCGGGAACGCCGTTTACCATGGTGATGGTGTACTCGTTTGCATCAGTGTTATTAGCCTGACCTGCGGAACCGATGGTGAGGTAACCGCCGTCAATAACATCAGCAAGACCGGAAAGGTCAATGTCAGCCTTTGCCTCGGTCATAGAACCGATATAATTACCGGACTGAGTCTTGTATTCTTCGTCAGTGATAGGACCTGTGTTGGAGGGGAAGTATGCTACGTCCTTACCAAGACAGTAATCTGTACCGTTGATGCTTACGATGTAGCCGAGTGTCTCGTCTGCTCTTATGTTAAAGGTAATACCGTTACCTGCGTCAATACGCTGAGCAGCCTGAACGATACCGGAAGAGTCCCAGTTGGGAGTGGTCTCGTGGTTTCTGCCGCAGAAGGACCAACGGTAGCCGGGAACATGGTCAACGGCATCCTCAAATTTACCGTCGAAGTAGTAGATCTTAACGTCGGAAGCCATCTGACCGTCTGCATCGTATCCGCCGTAGGAGTTAGCTACGGTAACCATGATACCCTTTGCATCGGGGGGAACCATACCGCGAAGACCGTTGGTAGCGGTGGTGGTCTCATGACCGATAAGGTATGCGGGAGAAGATGTACCTGTGGTCTCATCCTTTACCATGGTAGCTGCCTCGTCCATTGTGTAAACGGGCTTATCAGTCCACAGAAGGGAGATGGAAGCAGAGTTGATAGAACCGAATGTGAAGGTGTCAGCGAGCTCGATGGATACGGTTGTACCGTCAAGCTGTACCTTCTCAGTAGAGGTAACTGCAGTAACAGGGAGCTTTGCTGCTCTCTGTGAGATTGTAGTACCGTACTGTGTGGGCTTTGCGATATCAACGAAGATACCGCCGTCAGCAGTTTCTGTAAACTTGAAGCCTCTGTCCTTAAGTGAGCCGTAGTAACCGCCCAGGTACTTACCTGCGAATGTAGTCCATCCGCCGATAGTAGCAGCTGATACGGAAACAACGCACATAGGAATAAGCATAGCAAGTGTAAGAACAACTGCCATTACGCGCTTAAAATTGTTCATTGTTTTCATCCTCCATGAAAAAATTTTACTAAAGTAATCTGCAATATATTATACCATTATCTTGCAACTAAATAAAATGTTATTATTTAATCTTAATCACCGACTTATTTTAATAATATTTGTGCAAAATGTCACAATATGGTATTCATAATTTGTTAAGATTTTCTTAATGCTTTATTATCAGTTTTTCTACTCTGCCGCTGTTGGCAAATATCTCGGGCAGAGGACCGGACTGAGTGACATTTTCTATAGTGAGAGAGTCTACCGTGGTGTTAGGGTCTATCTTGACGGTGTTGGCTACAGAGGGTCTGTCCTCACAGCGGTATATATTACGAAGGGTCACCCTGCCTGTGTGAGTGCCCTCGGCAAACCAGAAGAGGGCGTAGCTGTTGTCGCCGTCCACCTTGGATACCTCAACGCCGTCTATCTCGATATCGTCTATCCAACACTCGCCCTCGTGGACATTGTGATGGGTGAAGGACACCGCGTTATAGCGGTAGCTGCCCTTGATATTCTTTAGGGTGACATTGGTCAGGGGGTCTCCGCAGGAAAGAAGACGGACTGCAGTATAGCCGTCCTCGCAGTAAAGGTCCTCTACATAAATATCGTTTATGGGTCCTCTGGTTATCTCTGTCTCGAAGCAATCGTCGCAGTTGAGAGCCACCATATCGTCGTTAGTGGCACCGCGAAGATGCTTTATAAAACCGTGCTCTGCGGGACCGTTGATATGTATGCCGTCCATATTTGTACGAAGCATATTGTAATCGAAGATGATATTTTCGACATGAAAATCCTTTATCATCGACATCTGTACGGGATATGCCTCGGGGTCCTTCAGCGTAAGATCACGGAAGATGAAATTCTCCACTCCCACAAAGCGCATCATTATACCGTAATAAAAATTGATGTCAAAGGGCTTGCCTATATCCTCGAATCCTCTTACATGTCTTGTCTGACCTTGGTTGTTTCCGTCCATATACCGCCCTTGATAGAAATATTCTTATTATATTTCTTTGCAAGACCCTCGTTACGGATGATCTCACAATTGGCACCGTCGGCAAGTCGTATGACTGCGTCGGGAGCAAGGGTAAGGGATGTGTCGTCGCCTATAACGAGAGGCGCGTCCACGGTATGTACTCCCGAGGGAATAAATATTTCTCCGCCGACGTCAAGCAACGCCTGAATTTCTTTTCTGTCCATTTTATACCTCTTAAAAATAGTGTGTGAACATTTTATCATATATATTGTAAAAATACAAGTTATCTATTGATATTTAGATATTATAGTGATATAATTTTTAAGAATATACATTTAAAAGAGGAAATAAAATGATCAAAGGCGTAATTTTTGACTTAGACGGCACGCTTGCCTATACACTTGAAGACCTAAGAACAGGCATGAACCTTATGTGCGAGGAGATGGGTTATCCCCTCAGAACCACACAGGATATACTTGATGCGGTAAACTGCGGTTCTCTTGAGTTTGTCCGTAAGTCCATACCCGAGGAATTTCAGTCTGATGAGGAGCTGGTAACTAAGTGTCACAAGAGCTACAGCGGACACTATACCAACCACTATCTTGACAAGACCGTTCTCTATGACGGCATAGAAAAGACAGTACTTACAATGAAGGAAAAGGGTCTCAAGCTTGCCGTGCTCTCCAACAAGGGCGACGAGCATACCGTCAATCTGACAAAAAAGCTCTTCGGCGAGGATGTGTTCGATCATATTCAGGGCTACAAGCCCGAGTTCCCCACCAAGCCCGACCCCACCTCCGCTCTCTACATAACCCGTGAGATAATGGGGCTCGAGCCCAACGAAATTCTATATGTCGGCGACTCAAACGTTGATATGGAGACCTCAAGAAACGCAGGATTCTTCACCTGCGGATGTACCTGGGGCTACAGAGACGTGAGAATACTTATCGAAAGCGGCGCATCAGCCCTTGTAAACAAAGCAGAGGAGTTATTGTTACTTATATAAAATGAACTATATCGTACTCGATCTTGAGTGGAATCAGCCCACCTCAAGAAATAAGCTTATAACCGATCCCGTAAAGCTCTACGGTGAGATAATCCAGATAGGGGCGGTAAAGTTTGACCGTGATTTCAATATGTTATGCGAAATAAGCATCACGGTATCTCCCAAATACTATACCGAAATGAACCAGTACGTCAGGGCTCTTACGGGCATCCGCACAAGAGACCTGAAAAAGGGCAAGCCCTTCCCTGCCGCTCTTGAAGATTTTAAAGAATGGTACGGCGAGGACTGCTGCTTTATCACCTGGGGCCCCGATGATATGGCGATGCTCATATCAAACATGAAGCTTCATTCCATAGATGATTCGGACCTTCCGAAGTGCTATAATCTCCAGCTCATATTCAACAAGCAGATAACCGGTGAGAACAGACAGTGGTCGCTTGCCTCGGCTATGGAAAAGCTGGATATGCCCCTTGACCTTGCCTGTCACGATGCCTTAAACGACGCTATATATACCGCCCGTATATGCTCCGCCCTTGATATGGAAAAGGGTATTGCCGAATACGTTGAGCCCCAGCCTAAGGAAAAGAAGGCTCCCCGTGCAAGATATCAGGGTCTTAAGCCTCATCTTATCGCCGCAAAGGAGATCTCCTCCGAAAGAAAGGACAGTATGCGCTGTCCCTACTGTGACCTTCCCTTGGTCACAGCCCGCCGTCTTCGTATGCGTAACCGCGACAAGGTGTTTTTAGCAAGCTGTCCCGACCACGGCTCATTTCTTGTGATACTGACAAGAAAGAGAAACGCCGAAAGCAGTTATATATACGAAGAAAACATATACGCATTGAACGAACAGACCGAGGGCTTCTTTAACAAGATGAGCCTTAAGTGTTCGGGCAGATGCTCAGGAAAGAAAACTATATAAAAAGGAGCATGTTATGAAAATAAAACAGATGATCGCCGCTTCCCTTCTTGCGGCAGCGGTACTGACCCTTCCCGCCTGCAAGGACAAGACCCCCAAGCTCCCCGACGACCCTACACCCTCTATCGTTGTCAACAACAACGAGGCGAGCTCCGCTGTTCCCGCGGAATTTCTTATGCCCATGAGAAAACTGCTTTCAGAGTGGGGGATCCGTAAGGGCTCTATGAGCGATCCCCTCATCGGCGCACGTATCCTTATGTACGAAAAGACCAAGGATGAGGTAGGTTATGCCGTGCTTGATATCGACGGCGACGGCGTGGAGGATATGATAGTCGCTCCCATGGACGATTTCAAGACCAACGGCATGGTTTACGATATCCTCACTATAAAGGACGGACAGGCATGGCATCTTGCCAACAGCCTTCAGGCGACCTATCACTTTATGGCTGACGGCTCCTTTATCCTCAGAACTCCTACAGAGAGCGGCAGCTTCACCTTCAAGCGTGTTACATTAAACGGAGCAGATCGACCCACCGAGGTTGAGATAACAAAGGAAGAATCCGCGAAGTATTATATTTCTACCGTTGAATTAACTCCTTTCAGTGCGTTGGAAAATTGAATTCAAAATGCAAAATGTAAAATGCAAAATTACGGATAAAACTGTTGCTTGATGCAACAGTTTTTTCTTTCGAAAACAAAAAAGCACTCCGATTTTTCATTCGGAATGCTTCATTGTTTTGAGTATACTCAATCCTATAGGCACAGACACCGCAAAGGAACAGAGATCGGCTAATGCCTGTGCTCCCTCAAGTCCTGCAAGTCCGAATAAGGCTTCAAGCAGGAAGATAGCGGGAACGAAGAACAAAAACTGTCTGGAAAGGGCTAAGAAGGTCGCCTTACCCGCCATACCGATGGTCTGGCTCATCATGTTACAGAATACTACGTAGCCCGACAAGGGGAAGCTGACACATTGGAAGCGCAGTACCCTTGTGCCGATGACTATTACCTCGGGGTCGTCGCGGAGCAGTCCCACAAGGGGCTCGGCAAAGATAAAACCAAGCACAGCAAGGGCAAGCTGTATTGCAAAGGAGGTCTTGACACAGAACCAAAATGCCTTTCGCACTCTATCGTATCTCTCTGCGCCGTAGTTGACGCCGCAAACCGGCTGAAAGCCTTGTCCGTAGCCGATAAGTGCGGAATATGCGAACATTGTTATACGGCTTACTACCGATACCGCAGCGATAGCGGGGTCGCCGTAGGCTCCCGCCACATTGTTGAGACAAAGGGTTGCTATACTGCCGCAGCCCTGTCTTGCAAGGGAGGGCAGCCCTCCACGGAACATTTCTTTATAATAATAACCCCTGAATTTAAAATACGAGGGCTTAACGGGTATTCCCTTCTTAAGAACCATTATGAGAAGAATGGTGAAGCCCACCATCTGGCTGAGCATAGTGGCGACGGCGGCACCCGCAACCCCCATATCAAAGCCGAAGATAAAGAGGGGGTCGAGAAGCATATTCAGTATACCGCCCGTGGTTATGCCTATCATGGCATAGGTAGCTCTGCCCTGAAAACGGAGCTGATTGTTTAATGCAAAGGAGCCTGTCATAAAGGGAGCGGCAAGGAGGATATACCTCATATAGTCACAGGCATAGGGGAGTATGGTCTTGGTGGAGCCCAGCAGCATAGCCAAGGGCTGTAAGAATACAAGTCCGACTGCCGTTATAAGAAGTCCTCCCGCTATGGCGGAATAAAAGCCCACCGATGCCATAGTATTGGCATCCTCATACTCCTGTCTGCCCATAGCGCGGGAGATAAAGTTACCCGAGCCGTGTCCGAAGAAGAAGCCTATAGCCTGTATCATCGCCATAAGCGAAAAGGCTACACCCACCGCGGCGGTAGCTGACGTGCCTATGCGCCCTACGAAGTAGGTATCTGCCATATTGTAGACCGAGGAGATAAGCATGCTGATTATGGTGGGTACGGCGAGCTTGAGTATAAGGGGCTCAAGCTCACCCTCGGTCATTCGTTTAAACTGGGAATCAAGTGCTTTGTCAGACATTATTTTACAAACAGATCCTTATATATTTCCATCATTTCGTCATAGCTCACCTTATAGGGAGCGTTGGCAAAGTTTCCTGCGGTCTTGACCTTATCGGCGAACATCGTAAGAGTTTCCTCGTCTATCTCGGCAGTAAATTCCGCAAGGGCAGGAAGTCTCCTTGCTATCTCATCGGGGCTTGTGCCCAAGTATGCGGCAAAATCGGAAAGGAGCTTTATTCCCTCCTCGCACTTTGACTGATACTCTACGTATTTACCGATAAATACCGCACAGGCTCTGCCGTGGGGAAGCTCGGAATGGAAGGTGAGATTATAGCCCATGGGATGGGGGAAGCCCGTGCCGGTGGTGTTGATGGCAACACCGCCTGCAAAGGAAGCGTACATAAGTGCTTCTCTTGTCTGCTCGGAAATATCTCCTTTGTCAAGCTCGTCGAAGGACTCCCAGATATTCTTTGCGCCGAAAAGGGCAAACATACGGGATATCTCGGTGGACTTGGGCGACATATAGCTTTCTATACAGTGACAGAAGGCGTCAAGAGCTGTGGAAAGCGAATAGTTACGGGAAAGAGATATTGTATACTTATAGTCAAGAAAAGCATACCTTGCATAGGAATAAGGAGAATTGAAGGTCTGCTTCTTGTCCTTGCCGTCAAGAGAAAGTATGGAATAGGGGTTGCCCTCACTGCCTGTTCCCGAGGTAGTGGGAACGAGAATTATCGGCACGGAAGGGTTAAGTGCGGGTATATTGAATATCTCGTCGGGCTCTATGTCAGGGTTTGCGATAAAGCCCGCTATAGCCTTTGCCGCATCCATGGGAGAGCCTCCGCCGATTCCTACGACGAAATCGCAGCCGAACTCTCTTGCAATAACACCGCCGTCATAGCAGGTGCTCAAGAGGGGATTTTCTCTTATCTTATCGTAAACGATATATTCGATGCCGTTTTCACAAAGGGCGTCTATAACATCGTCAAGGGCTCCGCTCTTGATAGCGGAGCTTGCACCCGTTACTATCATACAGCTCTTACCTAATTTGAAAAGAGCTTTGTTTTGTGAGATACAGTTCTTGCCCGAGATCACCTTTGTGGGCATATAGAAATTCATGTTCATAGCTATTACCTCGTTTTAGTTTGATCTGAAGGAATCAAATTTATTAAGCATTACCGCCGCCTGTGCTCTGGTCGCCGTGCCTGCGGGATCGATGCAAAGCACACCGTCTTTCTCCATACCCGAGATGATACCTGCAGCCACAGCCCATTTCACGGGCTCGGTCATCCATGCATTACCGGTCTTGTCAAAGAGAGCACAATCGCCGAAGCCGGAAAGTTCCGCTCTGCCCGATATGTCTATTCCGTTCTTTGATGCATAGTTGAACAGCATCCTTGCAAGGGCGGCACGCATGATAGACTGCCCTCTGCCGAACCTGGTCTCGCTGACACCGCTGACATAGCCCTCGCTCTTTGCCCATACCACGGCTCCGCTGTACCACTTGCCCGTATCGATATCCTCAAAGCCGCTTGGGATGCTTTTGTATTCGTCGGTGTTGACACCTGCAATATTTGCAAGTATAAGCACGAACTGCTCACGGGTGATATGGCTTGAGGGTGAGAAGACGTCCTCCGACATTCCCTTCATATACCCCTTCTTCACCGCGTATTCCACCGCACCGTAATACCAGGCACCCTGCTTAATATCGGTAAAGGAATTGGTATATTCCTTTCGGGGTATAGACATAGCCTGAATATCGCCGCACTCACCGCAGCGCTTCTCCGCTCTGCCTTCATTGAAATAATCAGGCTCGGATACCACCGTCCACTCTCCGTAGGTATGGTCAAGAAGAGGCAGGTCCTCTGTATAGCTCTCACCGCAGCTGCAAAGGTAAAGAAGCTTACCCGCCGTACTGCAGCTGCTATTTGAAAGCACGCTTTCGGTATAGCCGTGACCTGTTTTGGTGTTCTCTATAATTATGCAGTCCTTCTCTCCGCAGCCGTAGATACAGCTTGCCGTAGCGGTACCGTCCTCGGTACAGGTGGCATCGTTGTTATAGATATATTCGCCGTAGCTGTGGGGGATACGGGTGTTCTCTGCCGTCACGGTATCCGTCTGTGTGCATCCGCATATGCAATATGCGGTCTTGGTGCCGTCCCTTAAGCAGGTGGCGTCGTTGTTGTAAACATACTCCGTAAAGACGTGTCCCTCGATAAGCTCAAAGGATATACGGTTTCTTGCCGCATAGAGGTGAGCCGACGAGTTTTCGTAACAGCGTATGGTCACGGGTGAGTTGTCAAACGCACCCTCGCCTATCTCGGTCACGGTCTCGGGAATAAAAACGCTTGTAAGATAAGCGCAGTTGGCAAAGGCGTTTTTTGAGATACTTGTAATATCGGAGGGGATAACGAGAGAGCTTGTCCTCTCCCCGTTTATATAAAGCTCCTTAGTATAGGATATAAGCGGATGCGATGCACCCAGCTCAAAGCCGCACCAAGCCTTAAGGTCGGTTATGTTAAGCTCGACAAGCTCTACTCCCTCAAACGCCTTGTCCCCTATCGTGGGTATACTGCCTCCCACGTTGATACGCTTAAGAGAGCCGCAGTTATAAAAGGCGTTGTCGCTTATCTCGGAAAACTCACTTATATCAAGCTCGGTCACAAGCTCGCCGTCGAGATAGAGCTCGGCGGAATTGTACATAGGGTTAGAGCCGTAGCCATAGTCGTACTCGTCAAGGTAGGAGTCATAGTATGTATCGTAAAATACTATGCTCGCCCATTTTTGGATATCGGTGATATAAACCGATTTGAGGTTCTTACTGAACATAAAGCAGCTGTAGCCGATATGCGTAAGGCTGTCGGGAACCGAGATACCCGTAAGCTGGTTGCAATTATTAAAGGCAACGTCAGCTATGGTCAGGGTTCCATCTTTTATCTCATAAAGACCCTGCAGGTCGTTTTTTGCCTTGATGATATGATTGCCGATATACAGAACGCCGTCGGTATAGTTGGCATCGTTATTATAGCACGCTGTGTCCTCAAACGCAGAGGATCTTATCTCCATTATACCGTTCGGAAGAGTGATATCGGACAGAGAGGTGCACTTGTAAAAAACACCCTTTCTGATATAACGCAGACTCTCGGGAAGCTCAGCGGTCTCAAGGGAGCTGCAGCAGTAAAAGGCATATTGCTCAAGCGAAGTAAGTGAATCCGAAAAATCCACACTCTTAAGAGAAGTACAGTTGAAGAAAGCGTATTCGTCAACGGTGATCACCGTGCTTCCCATATCTACCTCGGTAAGAGAATCACAGCCCGAAAAGGCATATTCTCCTATATTCTTTACTCCTCTCTCAAGGACTATCTTCTTGATATGCGCCCTGTGAGTATACCAAGGAGCATCGCTTTGACCATAGTCCCGCATATAACCGCTTCCGTTTATGGTCAGTATACCCGTACCCGTATTGAGACTCCATATCAGATCTCCGCTGCTTCCTGCATATATGGCCGGAACGGCAGAAACGGACGGAAAAAGAGATGGTGTAAGTAAAAGTGACATTATTAATATAAAAACAGATATCCTTTTAACAGTTTTCATTTTTACCTCACGAGCTTACAAGTTTATATACATTATTCTACTCTTTAATACGGATAATGTCAAGAAGAAAAAAGGAGAGCATCGCTCTCCTTTCAGAGCGCTGACAAACTCGGTCTAACGCAAGGTATCAGGTAATAAAGCAAACATATCATTATGACAAAGAAAGCAAGCAGAAAGAATAATGGCAAGGGAAACATCGAATTTCCCTTGCCATTCCTTGCTTTTTG
>JAFQHD010000027.1 GCA_017398145.1 Clostridia bacterium | reverse complement strand
TCATCAGGGTAAACTGGGTAAAAAGAAAGCAATCATTGCTGTCTCAAGAAAAATTCTCGCTTTAGCTTATCATCTTGTTGCCACTGATCAATTCTATGACAATGATATAGCTATGAGAAATACTAATTCCTAAGACTTGGTTTTTTTCAAGCCCAAGACTCTTGGGCTTTGTTTGGTTGCGCTTTTTTCTCGTTCCCCGACGGTTTTCACGCTAACCGTCCCCTGATTTACATTATTACACTTGATGATAGAATGAAGAATTTTATAGGAAGTGTACGACCTTCAAATATAACGTTAATAGATTCTATATAATAAACTACTATAAATGTAATTGTTTTTGTTGGTGATTTAATCATTTGCAAAATTATTCCTTTATAAAGCAAGGTGAAAAAAGTGATAAATATATACCTGTCAATGGTGGAAACTGCCGAGGATCGCGACAAGGTGGTTTTCATATATGAAAATTATTATTCCTTTATGTGTTGGTGTGCAGGCGAAGTGCTCGGACACAAAAAGCACGATGTTGAGGATTCTGTACATAATGCGATGATTAGCATTATAGAGAATTTGGAGTGCGTAGATTTTTCGGACAAGCAGCGACTAAAGAATTTTTGTGGAATCGTAGCTAAAAACAAGGCGATAAATCATCAAAAACGTCAAAGTAAGAACGTAATCCAAACTGAGGATACCGTAAATCTTGAGATCGACCAAGCCGAAATGCCCGATGAAATAGTTTTAGGTCGCGAGACTTATAATGTTATTCTTCGTGAAATTTTTGAACTTGATGAAAAATACAGAGATGTCTGTGTACTTAGGTTTGTTCACGGTCACCGTGAAAAGGACATTGCATCTTTTCTTGATATTCCCGAAAACACCGTAAGCACAAGAATATCAAGAGCTAAAAAGACACTCCGAGAAGCATTGAGAAAGGAGGGGCTTTATGTATAATAAAGTGCATGATGAGGTTCTTGAGGGTTTGATGAGTGCTGCTCTGAATGAGTATATTGAAACTGAAAACAAGAAAGTACCCGATGATGAACAGTTATCAAAAATGCATCCCCTCTCAAAAAAGGAGAAACGGTGGCTTAACAGAAGGGCAAAGGAAAAAAAGCATAATAAGCCTTTAGCTTTGGTATACCTTTCCCGTGCCGCAGTTATTTTCCTTTGCGTGGTGTCCCTTTCTTTTGCTGTCTTAATGACAAACAGCGGCGTGCGTGCTGCCGTTGTGGATGCTGTTATGACGTGGTACGAGGATCACGTCAGGTTTGACTTTTCTAAGTCAGAGGATGTTCCCGAGGACACTCAAGAGGGAGAAAAAGATGATGGTATCGGCGTTGAAGATATGACAGTCGGATATATCCCCGAAGGCTTTGAAGAAGCAAGCAGAACGGAAGAGATTGGGTTTCGGGAGTACATTTATTATAGCGAAAACGGCGACTATCTTCTAATCAGTATAAATAAAAGTGAAGATACGGAGATAGAACAAGATTCTGAACAGCATAAGTATGAGAAGATTATACTGAACAACAAAATCGAAGCTCATATGTTCTATAACAACGAAGAGCGACACGGAGCGATACTGTTTGGGAATAATGTCTATACGGTCAGCATAACCGGTATTATTGATAAAGATGAGCTTATAAAAGTTGCGGAAAATATAAAATAATTTCTCGAAAAATGAGAGAAAAGTTCCTCCTTGTTTGTAATGTAAGCAGTACGAACAAGGAGGAATTTATTTATGTTCGAAAAAATCACAAAAATCTTACTCGTATCAGTTTTAGTCCTTTCATTGGCATCCTGCTCACTTTTGCCGAAAACAGAAGCTCCGGTAAATGACAGCCAAAGCAAGGAAAGCACGGATGCAGTCAGCACCAACGAAAGCACTCCCGAGAAATCCGAAACCGAAAAGCCAAAGGAAGAAGCAAAAGCTTTTACCAACGTTCAGTCTATGATGAATTACTTCGTCAACTATTTTCACGAGTCGTACATGCAAGGCGATAAAATTTACGATGAAGATATTCTGACGCTTGTTTTCTATTATTGTTTTTCTCATCAGACCGATCTTGACTACGTAACTCAAGTTGACGAATGGAATATGGAAATAACGGGAGAGGGTGTGAGAAGCGCGTCAAAAATGCTCTTCGGAGAAAGCTTTGATGCAAACAAGTTCCACGAATTTATGGAAAGCGAATCATCTATAGAAAGATACGATCCGGAGACCGACACGTATTATGTACCCACTGCCAAAGGATATTGGGGAGGAGATAGGTATTATCTCGAATTCGGAAAAGAGCTTGATATAACGGAAACCGAAAATGAAGTGGTAGTTATCGCAAGCGTTTATTATTGTCCTGAGATGGGCGTTGAGGAAAATTTCAGAGATCTTGAATACACTTTTGAAAAGGTGGTTTACGACGGCTTTGAATATCTGCAGATAAAAGAGGTAAGAGAAGTATGATAAAAAGGATACTTGCGCTTTTTCTTCTGTTAACACTTTTGCTCAATATCGTTTCTTGTAAAGCGGATAAAAATAGTCAGCAAAATGAAACGACGGATGAAACAGAACAAACAACGGATAACGGTGAAACCACAACCATCGATAATATTGCAGAGCCTCCCGAAAAGGAGCTTATAAAAGGTATAGAGCTTAATACATATCCCGATCCTTACCGTGTAAGAGAATATGAAAAACTTACGGAAGATCAGAAGATCGCATATGATGCCATAAGCGAGGCTTTTTTGGATATAACCGCAAACGGAATCAATCCAGAAAAGACCTATGAAATGAAAAAGCGCGTATCGGTATTTGATTTTCAGCTTGCTAAAGATATTATTGAAGCAAATTTCACTGCTGCTGAGAAATTACTATCCCCGATTGTTAGTAAAGACAGTATGGAAACGCAACAATACTGTGACAGTATCGTTATGATAGTTGAGGGTAATTACGAAGCGTATTTTGATGAATACAACGAGCTTATTACCGAAGCAGATAAAATACTTGAAACCATAGAACATGACAGTACCGAATACGGGAAGGCTTTAGCCATAGCAAAATGGATGTGCGACAATATCGTTTATCCTGCAGATTATATGGAGAGAAACGAGGATTACCTTAATTCTGCACACACTGCGCTTATCGAACGCGAGGCTGTGTGTGACGGTTTTGCAAAGGCTTATGATCTTTTATGTAAAAAGGCAGGGCTTGAGACCATATATGTTTCCGGTAGTGTTATAAGTTCAACTTCTGCAGGCCATGCTTGGAATATGATCTGTATTTCCGACAAATGGTATTACGTTGACGTTACGTGGATGAACACCCCGACGGAGTTTTATAGAAATTTTATGATGCCTAAAAGCATTTGCGACCGTGTCGGTCACGGTGAATATAGTTATTACTATTATTGGGACAGAGAAAATAATAAGTTTATTCTACCCGAAGCAAATTCTTATGATCTTTATCATACATATTTTGGTTCCGTTGAAGAGCTGAAAGAATATTTGGCAGAACAGGGTGAGATGTATGACCGTTCCGTAATCGTTCCTTTGGAGATAGTCGAAGAAGTAAAGCTGCTGCACGGAACTGAATTACAGCCAAAGACCAACGAAAAAACATTCTATATCAGTATTTCCGACATTATTGACACAGGGTTTGATGAAAAAGCAGGAGTAGCCCGTGTATACGTTACGGTAGAAGAAATGAAGGATACCATTGGCAAGACTAATGAAGGGTCAGACGTTGATGGAATGGTAAAGGCGTGGTACAGGTCCACGAAAGCAGCATATAATTTTGACTATTCACAAGAACGAAACGTAGAGAATTTCAAGATCAATTGCTGTCTCCCCGAACATTTTGTGAGGACTGTTGAATTTGAAAATTCACGTCTGTATGAGAGGTTCGATGGAAAGTCTGCAGGCTACGTTCGGTGCTTTGAATTTATAGCTCTGTATGAAGTCGACGAAGCTTTTGAACTTGATGAAACAGTGCATTCAAAAGCTGAAGCATGGAATCCGTATGAAGGGTATGATGTTATCGTTTCAGTAGGGGATGAAGAAACAGACTATGTTATTTATCAAAAGAAAACTGACGAGGACTTTTTTGCCCACGTATATGTGAGGCTTTCGGAAAAATATATACTGAGTTTCACCTATACGGATGCAATCGAGAATTATGGGTATCTGACAGAAATCATTGATTCATTTAAAGTTAATTGATATAAAACCAACGATTACACCCATAAAGATAACGATTACACATAAATCCAACGATTACCACATAAAGATAACGATTACAACCCATAACACAGGGGACGGTTCTGTGTGTTAATTATAACAAGCGAGAAAGGCTGATTTGTCAGCCTTTCTTTTGATTTGAAATATAATTGCGTTTATGAACCTCGTTTATTGACAAATATCCTTTTCGTTGATAAAATGAGTTAAAGAAATTATAGAGGTATAAATATGAAAAACAAGGTTTGTATAATTACAGGAGCGGGCGGCGGCATAGGTTCTGCCATTGCCGAGACTCTGTTCGGGCTTGGTTATAAGCTCGTTCTTATGGGACGAAACGAAGAAAAATTAAAAAAGACCGCAGGGGACAGAGACTGCCTTATCCTCCCCGGTGATATATGCGACGATGAATATGTAAAGTATGCCGTAGCAAAGACGGTAGAGGTATACGGCGGTATAGATATCGTTATCAATAATGCGGGTGTAGCCCAGTCACAGGCTTTTGAGGACATTACCATGGAAGAATACGATATGATAATGAACACAAATGTCCGTGCACCCTTCCTCCTCTGTAAAGAAGCTTTGCCTTACCTTGAAAAGACAGGCTGCGGAACAATAATCAATATAGCCTCTGTCACCGCACATAAGGGTTATGCCCTCCAGAGCGTTTATTCGGCGTCAAAGCACGCACTTTTAGGCTTTACCAAGTCCTTAAGTAAGGAATATTACAAGAGGGGTGTCCGTGCTCATGTTATAAGCCCCGGTGGAGTGTTTACCGATATGGTCAAGATATCCCGTCCCGACCTTTCAAGCGAGGGAATGATACTACCCGAGGACATAGCCGAAACCGTGCTGTATCTTCTCAAGATGCGAAACAGTGCCTGCGTTGCAGACGAAATAGAATTACATAGAGAAACAAAGGAACCGTTTACGTAAAAAAACCTTCTTGGAAAGAGAAGGTTTTTTTACAGTTATGATTGCCACGAGTGGCAAGTTATGATACAAGTAGTTATGATTGGCTCCGCCAAGTTATGAGTGCTTCGCACGTTTAATGGCAATCATATCATAACATTTGCCAAAGGCAAATTTATAACTGCAACGCAGTTGTATCATAACTGATAACTAAAAGACTGACAAATCATCATCAATCTTCATATTCTTTCAAATACACACCGACCGATCTTGTCATTTCAATAGAAAAATCGGAATTGTATTTACGGTTGCAGAAGGCTTTTATCCAGTCCTCGTAGCTACGTTCTCCTCTTTTATCATACAGCATATCACGAAGCTCGTCTGCTGTCATATCACGGTATGCGTTTTCATGTACTATATGCTTCATATCCGCTCTTTTCGGCTTTTCTCGGTTTAACTGCTGTTCGGTAGGATAGCCGAACACAAGCATTGCCGCAGGGAAAATGTATTCGGGCAGGTTAAGGAGCTTACGCTGTGTTTCGGCATTTTCCATAATGTCGCCTATATAGCAGGAGCCAATACCTAAGCTATGGGCGGCAGTAACCGCATTTTGTGCCGCAATATTGGTATCGCTTACCGCAAGCATCAGGTCTCCTACTCCCGGCTTTCTCGGCTTACAGCCCGATTCAAGGAATGCGTTGTACCACTTACGGCAGTCGGCACAGAACACAAGCACCAGTGGAGCCGTTGCTATAAAGGGCTGATGGTCGCAGCTTTCGGCAAGCTGTTCCTTTAGAGTCTTATCGGTTACGTCGATTATTGTATATAACTGCTGGTTTCCCGCAGTGGGTGCATTGACCGCAGCCTCTAAAATTGCGGCTTTTTCTTCTGCCAAAATAGGTCGGTCCGTAAATACCCGTACCGATTTTCTCTCTTTCAGTTGTTGTATGACCTGATTCACATAGCCTTGCCTTTCTTGCTTATAATAACTGATTATATCACCTTATCCGGTTTTTTACAAGAGATGATATCATTCTTTTATTATTCAATATATAGTAAAACTGTTGACAGGAGCAATAAAAATTTGGTATGCTATATATAACGAAAAGCAAAGGAAAAAACGTCTATGAAAAAAATCTTTATAGTTAAAAACAGCATAGCGGATTATACCGTCGTTATTCCCGACAACGCCACCGAATGCGAGGCATATGCCGCAAGAGAGCTTGTAAAATATATCAAGCTTACCACAGGTGACGAGCTTCAGATAGTTAAAGAGAACGAGGAGCACGGCAGAAACGTTATATATATCGGCAGGTGCTTTAAGACTGCAAAACAGGTCAGCTTTCAGAAGTACGGAGAGGAAGGCTTTGTTATATCGGTATTTGACTGCTGTCTCTTTATAACAGGTAACGAAAAGAGAGGTACACTTTACGGTGTTTATACCTTCCTTGAGGAGTTCTGCGGTTGGAGATTTTTTACTCAGGATACCGAGGTTCTGCTTGACGGTGACGTTACTCTTGAAGAAGGAATTTTTGAGGAGCAGTTCCCCCAGCTTGAATGGCGTGACGTTGCTATCCCTGCTTATATGAAGTGTGATATTTCAGCCAAGCGTAAGATAAATTCCAGCTATCAGAGACCTTTTACAGAGGAGATGGGCGGAAGCTTCCTCTATCCCGGACGCTTTATACATACTATGGAGAGCCTTCTTGACGTTCCCCAGCATCAGCAGCCCTGTTTTTCTGACGAGGAGAATCTGAAAAAGTGTATCGAGAACGTAAAGAAACTCTGTAAGGGCTATCCCGAGGCGCGCATAATCTCCGTATCCCAGAACGATAACGAGATCGGTGCCGAGAACTTCTGTAAGTGCGAAAAGTGCCGTAAGATAGACGAGGAGGAGGGCTCTCACGCAGGAAGCCTGCTCCGCTTTGTCAATGCGGTGGCGGATGCCATAAAGGACGAATATCCCAAGGTAAAGATAATGACTCTTGCATATCTTCATACCTGCAAGTGTCCCTCGATTACCAAGCCCCGCGACAACGTAATAATCGAGTTTGCTCCCATGGAGCTTTGCTATAATCATCCCGTTTATGACGATAACTGCGAGATAAATCAGGAGTTTCTTGACAACTTCCGTAAATGGGGTAAGATAGCAAAGACAATATATCTTTGGGATTATAATGCAAACTTCTCCTTTACCGTTCCTCATTTTCCCAACTTCCATACTCTGCGTAAGAATATCGGATATTATTTCCACCACAATGTTAAGGGTATGTTCTGCGAGGGCGATAATTACTACGACGATCATATCACCGATATGGTAGAGCTTCGTGCTTATCTGCTCTCCAAGCTTCTCTGGAATCCTAATATGTCCGAGGAGGAGTTTGATCTCCATATGGATGAGTTCCTCGAGGGTTATTACGGTAAGGGCAGCAAATATATCAAGGAATATCTCTCTATGCTTCAGGAGGCAGCCCGTCTTGACAACGAAGGCAAGGACCGTCATATCCGTTGCTATCAGAATCCGGGTCACCTCTTTAACTGCGAGTATATTCTTGCAAACGACGATAAGATGAACGAGCTCTGGGAAAAGGCCGCCGAGCTTTGCGAAACAGATATTCAGCGCGAGCATCTTGAGCGTTCCCGTCTGGGCTATATCTACTCCAGCCTTCTCTATACCTTTGACCAGCGTATGGCAGCGGCAGAAACAGAGGAAGAAAAGCAGGCTCTCATTGCAAGAAACGAGGCATTCTACAGAGGCCTTGAAAAGAATAATATAGAGCCCCGCGGCTGGCAGTCAAAGCTTCCCAAAATGACCGATTTTACACAAAACGCAGGAGTAAAAATTTATTGGTAAACCAATAAATTTTTGAATGCAGAATGCAAAATGCAGAATGCAGAATTAAGGAGGAAAACAGTTTCTAAAAGAAACTGTTTTCAACCTTCACTATTATCTATTCACTCTTCACTATTCATTATTCACTAAATATTTTAGGAGTGAATAGTGAATAGAGAATAACGAATAGTGAATAACGATTGGAGATAAAGTTATGTTAATAGATAAAAGATATATAACATTTGAAACAGATAACAAGCACAACAACTGTATTACCGTTAACTTCTGGGACGGGGATGCTCTTGTTGAGCAGGTTTTTACCCACTTAGGTGAGGGCGGTCCTAAGTATTTTGTAGATATGCAGGAGTATATTGGTAAGGAACTTAAGGTAACACTTGAGCCCTGTAAGTCTATCTGGCGCAGATCTCCCGAAGGAGCAGATCCTTCACAGGAAAAGATAGAAAAGAGAAGAAAGTACATCCGCTGTGAGGACAGCTATGAGACAGACCACGACAACGACAGCCTGAGACCCGTAGTTCACTTTACCACACAGCGCGGCTGGGTAAACGACCCCAACGGATGTATATATTACGACGGTGTTTACCACCTCTATTATCAGCACTGTCCCGGTGCACTCGAGGCAATGTGGGACAACAACCACTGGGGACACGCCTGGTCCCGCGACCTTATCACCTGGACAGAAGCCGAGCCTGTGCTTCGCTTCCCTCACGCAGCTTCGGGTACCGGCTTTATAAACCGTGAGAACGGTAAGGTTTGTATTACCACCTCAAATCTTATCTATGAAAGCGAGGACGGCGGATATCATTATACCTTCAAGGGTGTTAACACCGCAGGTAACGGTGATCCAAAGATACTCTGGATAGATGAATTTAACAAGTATTTTTCCATAACCCTTCGTGATATTACCTCTTATACCATCGCATCCTCTCCCGACCTTGTAAACTGGACTCACGAAAGCGATATCGAGGGCTTCAGAGAGTGTCCCGACTTCGTAAAATACCGTATCGAGGGTACAGACGAGTACAAGTGGGTGCTTAACGGCGGTGACGGTGCTTATCAGATAGGCGACTTTGACGGTCACGTATTTACTCCCGATCCTATCCCCGAGGACAGAGTTGATAAATACAGATACATAATGAAGGTGACGGAGACCTTCTGCAATAAGTACAACGGCTCCTACACCAACTATATGCATACCGACGAGTGGGAGCGCTTTACCGCTTACGCTCACCAGAATTTTGACAACGCACCCGACGACCGCAAGATACGTATTGCTTGGTACCCCATTGCCTACGGCAGACACGGTATGCCCTTCAATCAGGGTATGACCATTCCCACCGAGATGTGTTTAAAGAAAACAGGCCTCGGCGTGCGTCTCTGCTATTCTCCCGTCAAGGAGCTTGATGCTTACAGAGTTGAGTGTAAGTCGGCTGCGGGCAAGGATATCGAGGTAGTATACAGCGAGGGCGATGCCTTTGATGCCATAATGGAGTTCAAGCCTGATTCCAAGCTTTCGGTACGTGGATATGAATTTACCTTTGACAAGGCTGAAAACAAGCTTTGGGTGCTTCCTCCCGACGGTGTCAAGTTTGATGTTCCCTATGTTCTTACCGAGGAGAATGTAAGAATAAGAGGAATATTCGATATCATGATGGCAGAGTTCTTCTGCGACGAGGGCGAGCTTTACCTGCCCTTAAAGCCTGATGCAAAATATATCGGCATCACCGCAAAGATCGAGGGCGAGGGTAAACTTGAGATCTACAAGTTAGATAAATAATTGCAATAAAAAAATTCCACCTCGGTGGAATTTTTTTGTTATTGTTTAGCCTTAAGCTGAGAAAGCAATCTTATCAGCACATATCCTGCCGCGAAGAACTGGTAAACGAATATTCCTATGTTTGTGTCAAGAGAACCGTTTACGATCAATGCGTAAAGGATGTTTGAAACAGAGGAGCAGAGGAGCAGTGTGAACGCTACCGTCGATGCACCTATGTAGAAGCCCTTTTTAGGGATACCGCAGAGATATCTTATCTCCACCGTCAGATACATCATTATACCCACAAGGGCAAACTCGTTCATCAGGCGTATGGGATCGTTCAAGGGTGAGTTCATATCAAAGTATACAGAGAGCAGATACAGGATATGCCAGACAACCGTGATGCATCCGAGGAGGGTCTTAAGCTTGTTTAATTTCTCGGGAAGGATACTGAATATAAAATAATAAATAAACGCGCCGAAGGAAAGCATACAGGACCAGAATATAAACTTATCCTGCTTCTGTGACATATACATAAGCTGTGCCGTTCTCTGATTATAGCCGATAAGCGTGTAGATACCCACGGCTAAGAGGGCAGCGGATGCCAAAAGACCGAAGAGACGGCTGACCCCCGAGCACTTTGCTAATTTATCCGAGTATCCCTCACAGGTGCAGAGAGAGCAGTATACCAGCACGACTATGATAAATAGGCTTATAAGAACGTTGAATACCGTAGGAAGCACTGTTCCGTGAGCATAGAGGTATACGTCCGCTTCATAGTATTTCAGCACCAAAAAACTCTGGAATGCCGTAAATATAACGGCGCATACCAAAAAGAGATATATTATCTTTTTATTAAGATTTGAGAATTTTAACTTATTCATAGTATTGCTCCATATCGGGAATTGTAAGAGGAACGTCCTCTACCTGTAATTCAAGCTTGGTGACATTTTCGCCGTCGGCATCGATACAATATACGTCAAACATAAGCTCACCGTGACATACAAGACCGTTTATAACGTCCTCGTAGGGAGGATTGCCCGTTTCCTTTTCATATTCCTTTGCCCAGTCGGAGTCGAGAACAGCCTCATAAACGGTAGAGAGCTGTGCACCGTTGGTGTTGGAATATTCCATCATATTAAGCTCTACAGCTGCAAGGTCGTCGTAATGGAAGCATTTGGCGTATTTGATCGTCTTTTCGGTGGTAGTTATCTCCTCGGTGATGACAACGGTAAGTATGTCGTTTGCAGCACTGGTCTCGTAGTCTATCTTGACTATTCTGTCGTCCGGCTTCTTAAAATATTTTCCGTATTTTTCATCAAGATAATCCTTGATAGATTCGGTTACTGCATTGGCACCCTCGTTGTCAACGTTGATTATGGGACGGCGCATATACGCGGTGTCCTTTGTTCCGTCGGACAGGGTAACCTTGACCTCTTTTTTTTCTGCTTCCACGGTGGGATCCTCAAAGTCAAGATACCAGTATCCGTTTTCTGACAGATATCCTCCAAGCTCCTGCTTTTCTTCCTTTTGGCAGGAACAGAGAAGCATCATAAGAGCAATAACTATAATAAATGCTTTTTTGAACATATATTTTCTCGCTTTCGTTGGATTACGACTAAATATTATATCACGGTTGTATGTAGTTGTCAATCGCATTCAGTTTACAGAGGAACGTATACTGCCGAAATATTCCTCGACGTATTTTGCGACGGCTTGGTTTTCGGGGTTATCAAGCTTGGGGTCAAGGCTTAGGACCTCGCCTGCATAGCCGAATGCCGCTTCAAGGTCGGCTGTGTTGTCGCAGAGGGAAACAGCCTTAAATGCCACGCCGCCGTGCTGACGGGTGTTACCGCTTTTGTCGGGGAGAAAATCACCCGGACCGCGTATGGCAAGGTCTTTTTTTGCTATCTCAAGACCGTCGTTGGTCTCTGTCATGGCCTCAAGGCGTGAAAGAGCCTCTGTGCCCTTTGAGTCGGAAACAAGTATACACCAGGATTTATGCTGACCTCTGCCTACTCTGCCCCTTAACTGATGAAGCTGAGAAAGACCGAAGCGCTCCGCATTTTCCACTATCATAAGCGTGGCGTTTGGCACGTTTACACCAACCTCTATAACTGTAGTTGATACAAGAACATCTATTTCCCCTGACGCAAAGGATGACATAACCTTGTCCTTTTCGGATGCCTTCATTTTGCCGTGCATAAGGGCAACGCGGAGGTTTGGTAAAAGCTTTTGCAGAGTATCTGCATATTCGGTGGCGTTTTTCAGCTTGGGACGGCTGTCCCCTGGGTGGTAGTCAAAGCCAACAAGCCCTTCGTCCTCGCCCTCAATAGCCGGACATACTATATATACCTGCCGTCCCTCGCCTGCCTGCTTTTCTATAAAGCCGTTCATACGTGCCCTGTAGCTTTCGTCCACAAGGAAGGTAGAGACCTTTTTTCTGCCGGGGGGCATCTCGTCGATGTATGAAAGTGACAGATCTCCGTACATAATAAGGGCAAGGGTACGGGGAATGGGAGTTGCGCTCATAACAAGTATATGACCGCCCTTGGTCTTATCGCCTAAAGCCGAGCGCTGCATAACGCCGAAGCGGTGCTGTTCGTCCGTAACTATAAGTGCGGCATTGCCAAACTCAACGTCATCGGTTAAGAGTGCGTGGGTTCCGATAACGCAGTCTATACTGCCGTCAAGCAGCCCTTTTTTTATTATTCTCTTTTTAGCCGCAGGAGTGGAGCCGCAGAGAAGCTCACAGCGGATATCTAACTTTGCAAAAATAACACCAAGGTCGTTATAATGCTGGGTAGCCAATATTTCGGTGGGTGCCATAAGAGCAGCCTGATAGCCGTTTGACACAGCCATATACATTGCGGCTGCGGCACACATTGTCTTACCGCTTCCTACGTCACCGCAGACAAGCCTCGACATTCCGAGAGCCCTTTCGTCGGTCATATCTGCCTCTATCTCGCCGATTACTCTACGCTGAGCGTTGGTAGGAGAAAAGGGGAAAACCGAATAAAATCTGTCCATATCCGATTTTGCAAAAACGGGAGCATTTCCTTCCTTCGCTTTTTTCTTTGAAAGGGATATGGCAAGGGCAAAAACATACAGCTCTTCCCACACGAATCGCTTTCTTGCCTTCTCCATAAGCTCGTAGCTCATGGGGTTGTGTATGGTATTGAGTGCCCATCCTAATGAGGGCAGACGGTTTTCTTTAACTAATTTTTCGGGAAGGATATCCTCTATCTGTGCTTCGTTTAGCATTGTAAGGGCAGAGGATATTATCTTACCCATATAATTCTGGGTCAGGTTGCCCGAAAGAGGATATACGGGGAAAAACTCGGGCAGAGCTATCCCCTCGGTATAGGGCTCAAAGGCAGGAGATGTCATGCTGACAGCTTTACCCTTACGCTGTATCTTACCGTAGAAACGGAAGGTTGCGCCCACCGTGAAAATTTTTGAAACGTAATTTTGATTAAAAAACGTTATGTTACACTTTCCCGTACCGTCAAAGGCAGAGAATTTCGTCATGGTCATACGACCCTTGAGCATTGCGGTGTGAGGCTGGCTTGCCACCGTCATGATAAGTGATGCGGTCTCGCCGTCCTCCGCTTCGGCAACGAAACGGACGTTGCCTCTGTGCTGATATGCACGGGGAAAATGATAGAGCAGGTCGCGGATGGTGTATATGCCCATATTTGCTAAGGTCTCGGCACGCTTTTCGCCCACGCCGTTTAAGTATCGCACAGACGTATCAAAGTTAACACTGCCCATAAATTGTCCGTCTCCTTTCCGTATAAATTTTGTTCTTGACCTCAAAATATAACTGAGGTGATAATATGATGTGTATTAAGGATATGATAAATGATGCCAAAAGCTACGAGCTTGACCGCTCGCTGACTGCCCGTATGGGAATATCAAAAAACGGAACACCCATAAAAGCCGTTTCTATGCACCGTAGCTGCTCCACACCCCTGTGGGAAGTTGCATTGATTTTTTTAGGTGCAACAGTTACGGTTGCTGCAATTTGTCATTTATGTAAGAAATCAAAATGTGAAGATAGTGAAGAGTGAATAGAGAATAGTGAAGAGTTATGGTTGAAAACTGTTGCTTTAAGGCAACAGTTTTCTTCCTTTTCTTTTATCTCTTATCTCTTCTCTCTTCTCTCGTGGTATGACGCTATTTAGCGTCATACCACGTTGCTCCCATATTGGCTTCGACCTCAAGGGGAACAGAGCACTTATAGGCGTTTTCCATCTCGTAGATGAGTATCTCCATAGCCTTGTCCGCCTTATCTACAGGAGCTTCAACGAGGAGCTCGTCGTGTACCTGGAGGATAAGCTTTGCCTCGGGAAGCTCTTTTTCAAGACGGTTAGCGGTGTTTATCATAGCGAGCTTTATTACATCTGCGGCTGTTCCCTGTATGGGGCTGTTCATAGCCACTCGTTCACCGAATTTTACCATAGTCTTTTTTGAAGAAGAAAGCTCAGGTATATATCTTCTTCTGCCGAGCATTGTGGTAACGTAGCCCTTTTCGTGAGCTTCTTCTATAATATTTTTAAGGTAATGGTCTATACCCGGATAGGTGTCCAGATATCCGCGGATATAGTCTGCCGCCTGACGCTTGGTAACGCCGATATCCATAGCAAGGGAGTAGTCTCCGATGCCGTATACGATACCGAAGTTTACCGCCTTTGCACGCTTACGCATCTCGGGTGTAACACCCTCGGGGAAAATACGGAACACCTGTGAGGCGGTAAGGGTATGGATATCTATACCTAACTTAAATGCCTCTGTCATTGTATCGTCTCCCGATATTGCCGCAAGTAAACGAAGCTCTATCTGGGAATAGTCGGCATCTATCAAAATATGGTTAGAATCTGTAGGAATAAAATATCTTCTCAGCTCTCTGCCAAGCTCTGTACGGACGGGGATGTTCTGAAGGTTGGGCTCGGTGGAGGAGAGTCTGCCTGTTGCGGTGATGGTCTGATTAAAGGTTGTGTGGATCTTGCCATTTTCGTCTGCCACGTTCAAAAGACCTATGGCATAGGTGGAATTAAGCTTGGTTATCTGTCTGTATTCAAGAATTTTATCAATGATCGGATGATAGGGTCTTAATTTTTCAAGGACCTCGGCGTTTGTAGAGTATCCGCTTTTGGTCTTTTTGAAGGTAGGAAGCTCAAGGACGTCAAAAAGTATTTCACCTAACTGCTTGGGAGAGTTGATATTAAAGCTTCTTGTAGCAAGCTTGTATATATCCTCCTCCAGCTCTTTTGCCTTGTCGGTGAGCATCTCGTTATATTTTTTCAGACCCTCAAGATCTACCTTGAAGCCCTGTCGCTCCATATCGCAAAGGACTTTTGCTAAAGGAAGCTCTATCGTAAAATATAATTCTCTTTCCTTATCGGTCAGCTTTGAATCAAGCTCTGTCCATAATTTATAGAGCGCACAGGCTTCGCTGTACTTGTCCTCAAAGCTGCTGCCGAGATAGGCGATAGCCACGTCCTCTGCCTTGTAAACTCGGTCGGAGGCGTTGAGAACGTACGCCGCAAGCATAATATCAAATACTATATTTTCTGCATTTATACCCATATCATAGAGGGTATGCCGTGTTGCCTTTGAGTCAAAGACTGCAATTTCGCATTTTCCCGAAAAGAGCTTTTCAAGTGTGTCTTTATTATAAGCAGAAAAGTAAACATTTTTACCGTCAGAGCAATAGACCTTTTCATTATCAAGAGTAACTGCCCATCTGCTGTCTTTACATACGGTGTTTATGTCCTCAGTCTCCTTAGCTTCACATTCTATCTCAACGGTCTTGGGCTTTACGTTGAGCTTGGAGAGCATATTCGAAAACTCAAGCTTTGTCAGAAGCTCGGATAATTCCTCTGTCTTAAAGCCCGTGTATGCGATATCCTCAAGGGTAGTCTCAAGAGGAACCTCACAGTTTATTTTAGCTAAAAATCTTGACATATATGCGCTGTCTTTGCCCTCACGGAGCTTATTTTTAACACCCTTTGTAAGGTCGGACTCCTCAAATTTTTCGTAGAGGTTGTCAAGGTCGTGATATTCTGAAATTAATTTTAATGCGGTCTTTTCACCGATACCCGGAACACCGGGAATATTGTCCGAGGAGTCTCCCATAAGTGCCTTTACATCCACAAAGGTGTCGGGGGTAACGCCG
>JAFQHD010000026.1 GCA_017398145.1 Clostridia bacterium | reverse complement strand
ATCCGTACCCCCGAGATCTCCCTGTATGCCTCTGCTGTTTCGGCTATCCCCGAGGTAAGAGCATTTCTGCTTGACCTTCAGCGGGATATGGCAAAGAAGCATGATGTTATAATGGACGGCAGAGATATCGGTACGGTCATCCTTCCCGATGCCACCGTCAAGATCTTTATGACCGCATCCCCCGAGGGACGTGCCAAGCGCCGTCACAAGGAGCTTCTTGAGAAGGGTATTGAGACCACCTACGAGGAGGTTCTCTCTGATATGATAGAGCGTGACCGAAACGACTCTACCCGTGACGTGGCTCCCGCGATCCCCGCCGAGGATGCTATACACTTCGACAACTCGGCTGACGGTATCGAGCAGAGCGTAAATGAGCTCATCGAAATAATAGACAAGGCTATAGAGGCAAAGAAATGAAGCTTTATAAATTTTTATATAAGTTATTAGCGCCCCTGCTTCGTTTTATCTTCAACGTTCATCCCCACGGGCTTGAGAATATTCCCGAAGACGGAGGACTGCTCATCTGTCCCAACCATATTTCTGCAGTTGATGTTATTATCGTGGCATCTGCGGTAAAGAGCCGACAGATATGCTTTATGGCAAAGGCAGAGCTCTTTAAGATCCCTCTGTTACGCGGACTTATCAAGGCGCTCGGTGCTTACCCTATCCGACGCGGCGAGGGTGATGTAGGTGCTATAAAGAAGACTATAACCCTTTTAAAAGAAGGAAAGACTATAGGCATGTTCCCTCAGGGGACCCGCTTTAAGGGCGTTGATCCCCATAGCTCCACCGTCAAGCACGGTGCGGGAATGATAGCTCACCGCGGAGGTGTTCCCGTGCTTCCCGTGGCTATAATCACTAAAGGACACAAGGTCTCTCTTTTCAAGCGGGTGGACGTTATTTTCGGTAAGCCCATATCTCCCGACGAACTGGGTCTTGAAAACGGCAACCGTGCCGAGCAGGTAGCGGCAAGCGAAAAGATCTTTGCAGAGATACTTAAGCTTCACGAGGAGGGAATACCTAATAAATGAACATAAAAACAGCCTCCCTTGCAGGCTTTTGCTTCGGAGTAAAGAGAGCGGTTGAGACCGTGGAGGAGCTGACCGGAAAAAATGTCAAGGTATATACCCTCGGCAAGCTTATACACAATCCCACCATTATCAACGCCTTTTCGGAAAAGGGTGTTGAGATAATCGGCGAGAAGGATATAGACCGGATATATGAAGCGACGGATGAGGATAATCCCTCTGTGGTCGTTATCCGCGCTCACGGTGTTGTAAAGTCGGTAAGCGACAAGCTTGAGGCTTGCGCAAAGAGTAACGAATATTTCAGCGTGTCCGATCAGACCTGTCCCCATGTGAAAAAGATCCATAAGATCGTGGCTAAGCATTCTCCCGATGCGGACATCACTCTCATATTCGGAAACATCGGCCACCCCGAGGTGCAGGGTATCTGCTCTTATGTAGAGGGTGAATATCTGGTTTTCGAGAAGGCAGATGACCTTGATTATGGCAATTTCACCAATAAAAAGGTGTTAATGGTATCCCAAACGACACAAAAATTATCGGAATGGGAAAAAAGTCAAAAAAATCTCAAAAAGGGCTGTACAAATGCTTTAATTTTTGATACAATATGTAGTGTTACCGAAAACAGACAGACAGAGGTCGATACCCTCTCCAAAGAGGTGGATCTGATGCTGGTTATCGGCGGCAAGGACAGCTCGAACACCAACAAGCTGTACGAGATCGCACGAAAAAATCAGCCCGAGACTTATTTTGTGGAGAGTATAGACGATCTGTCCGATGTACAGGTGACAGCCCATACAAAGGTGGGCATAGCTGCAGGAGCTTCAACTCCGGGCAGCATAATTAAGGAGGTAAAGAAGAAAATGAGTGAAAAAGAACTCGCAACCGCAAAGGAAAACTTTGCAGAATTACTTGATGCATCTTTCAAGACTTTAAATACAGGAGATATAGTTACAGGAACAGTACTGTCTGTTACAGACTCTGAAGTTCATGTTGACCTTGGTGCCAAGGTTACAGGTATCATTCAGTCCGGCGACATTATTGATCCTACGGTAAAGCTTTCCGACCTTTACAAGGTTGGCGACGAAGTAACCGCTAAGGCTGTTCGTGTAAGCGACGTTGACGGCTTTGCAGTTCTCTCCCGCCGCAGCATCGAGGCTAACGCTAAGTGGGAGTCTATTGTTGAAGCATACAACGAAGGTGCTGTCCTTGAGGGTAAGATCACCGAGGTCGTTCGCGGCGGTGTTATCATCGTCCTCAACTCTGTTAAGGTATTCATCCCTGCTTCTCAGACAGGTCTTAAGAAGGACGCTGATCTCAGCGTGCTTCAGGGTACGGTACATAAGGTTAAGCTTATTGACTTAAACGAGCAGCGTAAGCGCGCAGTTGCTTCTATCCGCGTAGTTGAGCGTGAGGAGCGTAAGGCTGCTGAAGAGGCTTTCTGGGCTTCTCTCGAAAAGGATATGAAGTTCACAGGTAAGGTTAAGTCCCTTACATCCTACGGTGCATTCGTTAACCTCGGTCCCGTTGACGGTATGGTTCACCTTACCGAGCTTTCCTGGAAGCGTATCAAGAATCCTGCAGAGGTTGTTTCTGTAGGCGATACTCTTGACGTATTTGTAATCGACTTTGACGTTGAGAAGAAGAGAATCTCTCTCGGCCACAAGACCGAGGAGACCAATCCCTGGACTCTCTTCACCAACCAGTTCTCCGTAGGCGATGTTGCTCCCTGTAAGATCGTTTCCATGATGCCCTTCGGTGCATTTGCTGAGGTTATCCCCGGTGCTGACGGTCTTATCCACATCTCCCAGATCGCTAACAAGAAGATCGGCAAGCCCGCTGATGTTCTTGAACTCGGTCAGGTCGTTGATGCCAAGATCATCGACATCGACGAAGAGAACCACAAGATCTCCCTCTCTATGAGAGCTCTGCTCGAAGAAGAGGAAGAGGTTGAAGTTGAGATCGTTGAAGAGGAAGCAGTTGAAGAAGAGGCTGCTGACGAAGAGTAATAACACAAAAACCCTTGCCGAAGCAAGGGTTTTTTTGAATGCAGAATGCAGAGTGCAGAATGCAGAATTAAGGCAAATCAGTGGACATAAGTCCACTGATTTTGTTTATATCTTCGTAAGTTTAGCGAAGGTTGCCATAAGCTTCTTGGTTCCGAAGTTATCAAACATTACCTCATAGAGATAGTCTCCCGACATATCTGTGACTGAGAGGATTATTCCGTGTCCGAACTTGATATGCTTTACCTCGTCCCCCACAGATAACTTTTCTGTAGAAGCAGGTGATTTAGGTGCTGCAGAAACAGGACGCTTTACCTCGCGGGTAAAGGCGGATACGGCAGAACGCTTCTGGTTATATGAATATCCGGATGCTACGGATTCACGGCGTTGGAGCTCTTCGAGAGCGCATCTGTCCTCGGGCAGCTCCTTTAAGAATCTGGAGGGCTGATTGTACTGGGTCTGACCGTACATCAGACGGCTCTTGACGTATGTAGCACAGAGCTTTTTGCGGGCTCTTGTTATAGCAACGTAACAGAGACGCCGTTCTTCTTCAAGCTCTGCCTGTTCTCCTATAGACTGAAATGACGGGAAGAGCCCTTCCTCCAGACCGGGAAGATATACATTGTCAAATTCAAGACCCTTTGCGGAGTGGATGGTCATCATTACAACCGCATCTGCAGTCTCGTCATAGTTGTCTATATCTGCTACTAAAGCCGCCTCCTCAAGGAACTGTGCAAGGGTAGCTTCCTCGTGGCTTTCTTCAAAGGCTACAGCGTTAGAGATCAATTCCTCTACGTTCTGCAGTCTGTCCTCGGCCGCCTCGCCCTGAAGAACAAGCATGTTTCTGTAGCCGGATATATCTATAGTCTTTTCCACAAGCTCGGAAAGAGTCTCTGTCTCGGCGATACCGCGAAGAGTGTTTATTATGTCAGCAAAAGCACGGAGCTTTTCTGCCACTCTGCCCAAAGCTGTATATCTATCTGCATTTTGTATAATATCGAACATGGATACACCCTCCATCTCGGCAAGTCTCTCGACAGCTTCAACGGTGGCGTCTCCTATCTTTCGCTTGGGCTCGTTGATTATTCTCTTTAATCTTAAGTTATCCTGTGTGCTTGATACAAGACAGAGATATGCAACGATATCTTTAATTTCTTTTCTTTCGTAGAATCGTGTGCCGCCTAAGATTCGGTAGGGGATACCGCTCTTTGCAAACACACCCTCAAGGGAGTTGGACTGTGCGTTTACACGGTAAAGTATTGCGTGGTCACTGAACTTGGTTCCGTTTTTGACGGTGGAATCAAGGATAGAGTCTGCGATAAATCTTGCCTCCTCAGCCTGATCGTTGAGCTGCTTGACCAGTACCTTGTCCCCGTCCTCCTTTGCAGTCCAGAGATTCTTTTCGCGTCTGCCGCGGTTGTGGGCGATAAGGTGGTTTGCAGTCTCGATAATATTTGCGGTCGAGCGGTAGTTCTGCTCAAGCTTGACCACCCTTGCATCATCAAACACCTTGTCGAAGTTGAGAATGTTTTCTATCGTCGCTCCGCGGAAACGGTAGATACTCTGGTCGTCGTCACCTACGACCATAATATTTCTGTAGTGTCCTGACAGAAGAACCGCCAGCATAAACTGAGCCTTGTTTGTATCCTGATACTCGTCGATGCAGACGTATTTGAAGCGACGCTGATAATAGCCGCGGATCTCCTCATCCTTTTCCAGAAGTCTTACGGTTCGGACAATGATATCGTCAAAGTCAACGGCGTTTGCGGCTTCAAGACGCTTTGAGTATTCCTTATATATCTTTGCTATATTTTTTTCGTATAATTCCTTTGAAAACTCCTTTTCAAACTCCTCGGGAGTCATAAGGCTTTCTTTAGCCTTACTGATCTTATTTATAACAGCCTTGGGAGCATAACGCTTGTCGTCAAGGTTAAAGTCACGGATAATAGAGGTGACCAGCTTCTTCTGATCGTCGGTATCGTATATGGTAAAGCCGTTTTCAAGTCCTGCCTCTACGGGATGACGGCGGAGTATACGCATACAGATGTTGTGGAATGTACCTGCCCATATTTCTTCAGCCTCTTCACCTATGACCTTTACCAGACGCTCCTTCATCTCGTTTGCCGCCTTGTTGGTAAAGGTGATACACATCACAGCCCAAGCAGGACAGGGATTCTCTGCATATTTTGCCATATATTTTTCAAGCTGCTCCGAGGGAAGACGGCTTGCCATTTCAAGTTCGGCGATATTGCCCTCCGAGAGGTCAAAGGGGATATTTTTACTTTCGTATCCCGTGCCGTAACGGATGATGTTTGCGATACGGTTGACTAACACCGTGGTCTTTCCGCTTCCCGCCCCTGCAACGACCAAGAGCGGCCCTCTTACCGTTTTCAGAGCTTCACGCTGTCTGTCATTGAGAAAGGAATATATCTTATCAAAGCATTTTGTTTTGGCTTCTATGTATCTGCGTTCCAATTTCTTTCCTCCAAAATAAGCTTTTTATATTATACTATAAATCGAAGAAATAATCAATACTCACAGGATTATCAATTTTTCGTCACATTAGATGAATATAATGGTATTACATCCTATAGAGATGATGACGGGATACTCAAGGGAGTATCAATTACCGCCCGAAAGGGCGGACAAAAAACAACAGCCTATCCGTCGGATAGGCTGATCTTATTAGCGCATTTTTTTCTGATATGCAACTCTTGGATCCCCGTTTTCAAGATGGATGATACCGCAGTATACAAATCCGTTCTTTTCAAGCATGCGTCTCATAGGCTTGTTGCCCTCGTGGGTGTCGCAACGGATGTTACGGCACTTGTTCTTACGGCAGATCTCCTCACAGGCGCGCACCATAGCTCCGCCGAGACCCAGACCCTTGACGGAATTGTCTACGCAGATGCGGTGGATAAATGCATAGTTAGAATCGTTTATCCACTGACCCTCTATTTCGGCATAGGTGGGCTCCTCGCCTAAGAATATACCTACGCTTGCAAGGATCTTACCATCCTCGCATACCACGTATCTGTTGCCCTCAAGTATATCCTTTTCAAGGATATCTCTCTCGGGATAACCGTTCTGCCACTGGTCGATGCCCTGAGAAGCAATAAACGCTCTCGCTTCGTCAAAAAGCTCCTCTATGCGGTCAAGCTCGGAGAGGTCGGCTTTTCTTATTTCAAGGTTCGTGATACGGCTCATCTTAGCTCTTACACGGTTGATGGAAAAGCCCTTGGCAGAGAAGTTAGCCTCGTATTCGGTAACTATATTATCTGCCATATATTCGCTGTTATGAAGATCGTATGTCAGATCACAGAGGTCAAAGCCCATATACTTGAATTCCTCAAGAGAGAAATCAAAGAGAGGTCTGTTATCCGTCTTGAACACTATCTCACCTGTAGGTATAAGGAGTCTCTTATAAAGCTCAAGAAATCCTCTGTCTGTGAGGCGGCGCTTAGCGTGACCGTTGTGTGGCCAGGGATCGCTGAAATTAAGATAGATACGCTCTATCTCGTTCTCTCTGAAAAGCTCGGGCAGAGTCATGGCATCGCCTACGATGAACTTAACGTTGGTGATGCCCTCATCCCTTATCTTTTCTGCTGCCAGCATAGCCACGTCGGGTATCTTCTCTATAGCTATGTAGTTGGTATCGGGATTGCGCTTTGCGGTCTCAAGGATAAACTTGCCCTTACCGCACCCTATCTCCACAGTAATGGGGAAGCAGGGAATATCCTCTCTTTTTGTTATAAGAAGCTCGGCACAGTCGTTGAGACGCAGAGTGCCGTTCTTTTTTTTTCGCATTCTCATATTGAAATTTTTCGCTCCGTATGTTATAATTACTATATATGCAATAAGTATACTATATTTTTATAAAAAAATAAAGACCTAAATTGAAATTTATTTAAGGAGACACCTATGGACAAGATAGTATTTCTTGCCACACTTGCAGGCAAGCTGTCAGAGTATCAGATGCCCTCTGATGCCGTTGAGAGCAGCGTAGCGCAGGTCAGAGGATATATCGACCGTGTAAGTGATGCAGAATTTGCGGCAGACCCGGCTACCGAAGCGGATGTGGCGGCTATAGCAAAGGATATTTACGAAAAATATCTTGAAGCCAAGGAAGCGGAGGCTGTCAAAGAGCCCGAGAGCACACCCGAGGCGGAGGCTGTAGAAGAGCCTGCCGAAATAACAAAAGACGCAGCCGTTACCGAAGAGTCTGAGATCACAGAGGCTGATATCGAGAAGCTCATCTCTGATGACGAGCCTCCCGCTCCCGAGGAGATAATCGAACAGCTTGTGGTAACAGAGGAGCTTGCCGAGGAACCGACTCCCGTGACCAGCGATGAAGAGTTCTTTGAGATGCTGGCAAAGGAAGCCGAAGGGGAACGAAACGATCAGGCTCGTATAGAGGAGCTTGAGCTTAAGGCTCTTTCAATGGCTAATAAGGATGATCCCGAGGTTGTAGCTCATGTGTTAAGTCAGGACGAAAAGTTAGTGGAGATAGTTGCGGCAAGCGATATTGCCGAGGAATTTGATCCTATCGAAGGAGCTTTTGATCCCACCCAGCGTCCCGACCTTGCTTATGAGGAGTCTGAGGTAACAAGGGTTTTCTCTACCGCAGAGACAGGCATTGCTCCCGATCTTATGATAGACAAGGACAACCTTCGCCGTGTGGACGAGGGTATGCCTAAGAAAAAGAAAAAAGTAAAGCCCGAGAGAGAAAAGGTAAAGGGCTCACCCCTTTTCTGGACTCTGTTTATACTCACCCTGCCCATCACCGTACCTCTGTTTTTGACGGTATGTGCGGTGTTTGGCGTGCTGTATGTAGCGGTGACTGCTCTTATCGTAGCCTTTGCGGGCGCGATGATAGGCGTAGTAGCCTGTGGAACGGCTCTTGCCCTCGTGGGTATCATCTACGGCGCTACACAGTGCTTTAAGGCTCTGCCCATAGGTCTCTTTGAGATAGGTGTCGGCATAGCTCTGGGCGGTGTTACGATGCTCGTATCCGTACTTCTCTATAATATCGCTATCCGTTATATTCCCCGTCTTTATAAGCTGGTAAGCCGTTTCGGCGGCTGGGTTTTCGGCGGTATCGGACAGCTCTATAACAATCTGAAGAAGGAGTGTGGCAAAAAGAAATGAAACCTACATCGATAATCTTTATGATACTTGCCGCTGTCCTTATAGTAGTAGGCGTTGTAGTCTGTATCGTCGGCGGCAGCATGGCGGGCAACGACGATCCCTTGCTCTGCGATGTGATAGATGCAGAGGGAAATGAAATAACCACCCATACCCTTACAGAGTTTGATCTTACCGATATAGATATCGACATTAAGAACGCCGAGGTAAACATCATCGGTCAGAGCACCGAAAACTATATTGAGTTCAAAAACATCAATACCGTTACCTATGACCTTGTAATAAACAAGCACAAGCTCATCCTCACATCGGTAAACCCCTTCAATATCTCCTCTATGGTCAAGTTCAGAGAGAATGAGGGAGGCTTTGGCGGACTTCGTCACTATCTGTATCTTGGCAGATATAAGGACAAGGTGGCACAGATCAACATCTATGTTACCCCCGAGACCTCGCTTAACAGCATCAAGGTGCATGTCAAGAACGGTGACGTTACCGTTAAAAATATGATAAGCGATACCGAATATGATCTCAGCGCAGTTAAGGGTAATGTGGTATACGAAAACACCAATACCGCAGCCTCTCTCGCCGTAAGCGCAAAGAAGGGTAACTTTACCTTCAATTCCTCCGATGTCAAGAGCCTTGATTTCACCATCGAAAACGGTAACGGAAAGTTCACGCTGAATAAGCAGTACAACTTTTCCTGCCAGTGCGAGTCGGGCAAGATATATCTCGATGACGAGAATATCGGCGACAGCTACGCCGGTGTTTATCCCGAGGCAGCAGCCGAGGAGGGCGCAGAGATAGTTCTCCCCAATGCTGTCAAGGGTAAGATAACCTCAGGTGATCTTGTGATCGATACGGCAGAGTAAAGCAAATTACAATAAAAAAGACTGTCATTTGACAGTCTTTCAGACTGTCGAAAAAGTCGGTCGGACGTGTGAAAAGAAATATTTATATAGTATATTTCTCCCACCATAGATCAGTTACAAATTTATAGGCTATATCTCCAAATATAGCTGATAAGCATTCAAAGGTGGCATAAACATCGAGTTTATGCCACCTTTTCACACTTT
>JAFQHD010000004.1 GCA_017398145.1 Clostridia bacterium | reverse complement strand
CCTACATGGTAACAGATACAGACAAGATGGAGGCTGTTCTCGACGACGCTTTCATCCTCATCACAGACAAGAAGATCTCCACAGTTCAGGATCTCCTTCCCGTTCTTGAGCAGATCGTTCAGGCAGGCAAAAAGCTTCTCATCATCGCTGAGGACGTAGAGGGTGAGGCTCTCACAACTCTCGTACTCAACAAGCTCCGCGGTACCTTCGTTTGCGTTGCTGTTAAGGCTCCCGGCTTCGGTGACAGAAGAAAGGAAATGCTCCGCGACATCGCTATCCTTACAGGCGGTGAGGTCATCTCCGACGAGCTGGGTCTAGACCTTAAGGAAACAAGCGTAATGCAGCTTGGCCGTGCAAGACAGGTTAAGATCACCAAGGACAACACCATCATCGTTGACGGCGCAGGTGATGCTGCGGCTATCGGTGCAAGAGTTGCTCAGATCAAGGCTGGCATCGAGACCACTACATCCGACTTCGACCGCGAAAAGCTTCAGGAAAGACTTGCTAAGCTTGCAGGCGGTGTTGCAGTAATCAAGGTCGGTGCTGCTACCGAGGTTGAGATGAAGGAAAAGAAGCTCCGCATCGAGGACGCTCTCAACGCTACAAAGGCAGCAGTTGAAGAGGGTATCGTAGCAGGCGGCGGCGTTGCTTACCTCAACGTTATTGATGACGTTAAAAAGGTAGGCGAAAGCCTCACAGGCGACGAAAAGACCGGTGTAAACATCGTTCTCAAGGCTCTTGAGGCTCCCGTTCGTCAGATCGCAGCTAACGCAGGTTACGACGGCGGTGTTATCGTTGATAAGATCCTTACCAGCGGTAAGAAGGCTTACGGCTTTGACGCATACAAGGAAGAGTACGTTGATATGGTCGAGGTTGGTATCGTAGACCCCACCAAGGTTACCCGTTCCGCGCTTCAGAACGCAGCTTCCATCGCTTCCACAGTTCTCACCACCGAGGCTGTTGTAGCTGATAAGAAGGAAGAAGCTCCCGCAATGCCTGCAGCTCCCGGTATGGGCGGCGGAATGGGAATGTATTAAAAATAAGCGGCGATTAAATTCGCCGCTATTTTTTATTCCCATTCCGCCGCAATGATATCCGTTCCCTTTGGTCACGGGTGATATACCTGCGGTATGATATCGCTTTGGGCGCGATGATATACGCTTCGCGTATGAAGGAACGGATATTATATCATATTTGCCAAAGGCGAATATATCATATGGCAAAGCCATATATCATATCGCTGTAGGCGATATATCATTGAAAAACAGAAAGCTTTGTGTTATAATGACAAAAACGGAGGTATATTATGTTCGAAAACAAATTGCTCAATTTATCCTTTGAATTTGCTGTTGCTATAGTAAACCTTGTTGATTCTGTAAGTGTTCCCAAAAGCTCTTATATGACAGAACAGCTTGCAAGGGCAGGCACATCTATAGGAGCTAATATACACGAGGCCCAGTATGCGCAAAGCAAAAAAGATTTTGTTGCAAAGCTTGAAATTGCATTAAAAGAATCAAATGAAGCTTCTTATTGGCTAAAGCTTATGTACGAAACAAACCGTATAGATATACAGACATTCCAAAACACAGAAAGGTTATGCGGAAATATTCGCAGATTACTGATAGCATCTTGTAAAACGGCAAAAGAGAATAAAAACACAAGAGAGTAAATACCGCAAAATAATTGTCATTATGCAAAAGCAGTATGAGATATTTATATGATTAGCAGATTTGATTATAGTAATTTAAAAGAATTCCAAGTTAAACATCGATTATTGGAACCCTCAAAGAATATAGTCCAAGCTTTTATTAGCAATATTTCTTTTCCTAAAACATTGGACGAGTTGTATTTTTATGCAACCGAACATGGTTCTTTTAACATTGAAGATGTTTTATGTGAAAAAACAGTGGTGTGGACGTCTCCAAAATGGGCGAAAATTGGCGATACGGTTTTCTTTATGCATTCAAAAACATCAAAAAGCATTATCACAAGTTTAAGAACTCAACTTTATAAAGAAAAAAATGATCTTTTGCAGGAAGAATATCATATTCTTATGGATTGGATAAACCGAGGATTAGATTTGTATGGTCGGTATGGCGGGAAAATATTTGCAATAGGAAAAGTGATAGGTGCTCCTGAACACATATCTGATTCCGATAACAATTATGAAGATGCTTCGTTTTATCATTGGGGATCAAGAATCTACTCCAATATAGAAGTATTTGTTTTGGAAAAACCTATTGATATTTCCGATTTTAATGATTTTATATTTGTATCAAGACAAAGCGGAATTACACCTGTTTTCGGTAAAGAGTACATTAGGTTAAAAAATTTAATCACTTCGAAAAACGAAACACCTAAACAATTTAAGGAAAGTGTCGCAACTCCTTTACCACTTACGAAAATAAACAGCGAAAACTGGCTTGAAATAACAGAAGAATTCCGCAGAAGTTTCATGCTCGAATCTCAATTTAGAAGTTATTATGTGGATTATTTGTTGGGAATAATAAGCGATAAAAAAACAATATATAAAGAATGTCGTTGCATCAAAAAGAATAAACCTGATACTTTTGCAGATAATGTTATTTACATAAATGGTAAGTATATTCCTGTAGAAGTTAAACTATCAATAACGGCAGAACCTAATATTAAGGGACAAGTTGAAAATTATTGTAATACAGACGAAATATATATAGATTTTAAGCGTAACAAAAAGATACTACCCAAAGAGGTTTATAACGAAAATGTTATTGTTGTCGATACGGAAGATATTTACGTTTTTGATATAGATAAATATGACTTGAAACATATTCTTTCCCTAAATAAGTTATCTAAATTATCTGATGTGCAAAAGTTAAAAGCTGCCATAATTAATGAACTGATACAATAAAATAAAGTAGGATCTCAGTCTTGAAAAAATATTGAATAGTATGATCTGTTTTATTCAAGATTTCGGGTTATTAAAAATGCAAAAATGGCACTTTTGAAAGAAGTGTCATTTTTTATGAAAATAAAAAGTGGAAGATGTTTATGCGTTAAGTACTCGTTAATGTCAAGTTAAGAGGGTGTAAATCAATTACTTTTATATTTTACCCTCGTTAACTCCGCATTTAATTAATACAGTTAAATGCGTCTTGAGACGGCAATTTAGCTTATCCTTGACAACCATCACCAAATTTTATATAATCAAATTAACGATATTTATTGTGAGGTTGTTATGAAAAAGATCACAGTAGCGGTAATAGGCGGCGGCAACCGTGCCCAGACCTACACCGGAATAATGCGTAAGATACCCGAACAGTACAAGGTTGTGGCGGTAGCCGAGCCTGTATATAACAAGCGTGAGTTTATCCAGCGCAAGCACAAGATCCCCGACGAGATGTGCTTTGAGACCTGGGAGGATCTGTTGGCTCAGGGCAAGATCGCAGACCTGTGTATGATAACCACCATGGACAGACTCCGTCTCGGACCTGCCATGAAGGCTATCGAGCTTGGTTATCATCTGATGTTAGAGAAGCCTATCGCCTCCACTCTTGAAGAGTGTAAGATAATCACCGAGGCGGCAGAAAAGAAGGGCGTCAAGGTCATCCTCTGTACCGTGCTTCGCTATACCGGTCTTTTTAAGAAGGTAAAGGATCTTATCGACGACGGGCTTATAGGTGACGTTATGTCCATCAACCACGAGGAGGGTGTTGGTGACGTTCACCAGACCCACAGCTATGTTAGAGGCAACTGGGGTAATGTAAAGAAGTCCGCAGATATGCTTGTGCAAAAGTCCTGCCACGATATAGACATTATCCAGTGGCTCATAGATAAGAAGTGCAAGAGCGTTCAGTCCTACGGTGCACTTACATATTTCACCAAGAAAAACGCCCCCGAGGGTTCACCCTACCGTTGTATCGAGGGAACTTGTCCCATAGGCGATACCTGCCCCTACAATGCCGTTAATCTCTATATGCCCGACAACAGCTATTGGATGCGCTCGACCGCTTCGGGAGTGTTTGAATGTGAGGACGAGCACGTAGAAAAAGCACTGCGTGAGACACAGTACGGTGTCTGCGTGTTCAAGTGCGACAACGATGTTGTTGACCATCAGACGGTAAATATGCTCTTTGAGGATGATATCACAGTTACCTTTACCATGAACGCATTTAACAAGGGCGGTCGTCATATGCATATCATGGGTACCAAGGGCGAGCTTCGCTTTGCCACCGAGGGTGATACTATAATCAATCACTACGACTTTATCACGAAGAAGGACTATGTAATCGAATACAATGCCAAGGGCGGTATCACAGGTGCTCACGGCGGCGGAGACGACGGTATAGTTCAGGCGATATACGAGGAGCTCAACGGCTGCTACGAGGGTAAGTCTATCCCCACCATCCGTGAATCCTACTATAATCACGTTATCACCTTTGCTATCGAGGATGCCCGCAAGAATGGTACCGTGATAGATTTTGAAAAGTATTACGATGAGGTTGAAAACAAATAGACTATGAAATTAACATCCTACAGCACACTACCCGAAGGGTATAGAGAGATATATTCTCTTGATATCAAGAAGGATAAAAAGCTATCCTTGCTTATAAATATATTTGCGATCATTATAGCTCTCGTAATGGCAGTACCCGCTCATTTTTACATTCCGATATGGAGTATGTTTTCTATGGATGAAGGTATCGGGATGTATATATTGCGTTTTGCGGTGCTTATGGCATCAAGCATACTCTATATAATTCTGCACGAAGCCGTTCACGGTATCGCTATGAAGATGTGCGGGACCAAAAAGATAAGCTACGGCTTTACGGGACTGTATGCGTTTGCCGGCAGTAAGGATTATTACGATAAGCGCAGTTATATTTTTATCGCTCTTGCTCCCGTCGTTGTATGGGGCGTGGTTGTCGGAATAATAAACTTATTCGTCCCATACGAATGGTTCTGGATAGTATATTGGATTCAGATATCCAACATTTCGGGAGCGGCGGGAGATATGTACGTGACCTATAAGTTTTCCCGTATGCCAAAGGATATTCTGATAACCGATTACGGCTTGGGCATGAAGGTCTACAGTACGAATCAAATAAAGGGATAAACTAAAAAATGACCATATTGTTTTTACTGACATTTATACTTTGCAGCAACAGCTTTATACTATTGCATTCAGAGCCTTTGTGGCTTTTTGCGATACTTCCCGTGCTTTTTGCAGTGAATATATTTACAGGCTTTACCTCACGGCGCATTCCCGGGTTCAGACTTAAGCTATGCAATCACGGTGCGTGGTGTCTTGTAATATTCTCGGTGTCGGTGATAGTATCGGGCGCATATCATATCCTTGGTATATTCCTTCTTGATTGGAAGTGGAAAACGCTTATTTTCAGCGTTCTGGTCAGCTATTTCTGTCATTTGATACTCTTCTGGAACGGTATCATTTCAGTATACTGTACCTCAGGGCAGCTTGGTATCAAAAAGCGGGTCATAGGTGCTCTTGTAGGCATGATACCCGTAGCCCACCTCTTTGCGCTTGCCGATATTATCAAGACCACTCTCAAGGAAGTAAAGCTGGAGACCGAGAAGTATCAGCTCAACCTTAAGAGAAAAAGTGAGCAGATCTGTAAGACTGCCTATCCCATACTTATGGTACACGGAGTATTCTTCCGTGATACCAAGCTCTTTAACTACTGGGGCAGAGTGCCCGCCGAGCTTGAAACAAACGGCGCAAAAATATATTACGGCAACCATCAGTCGGCACTGTCTATAGAGGACAGCGCACGTGAGCTTGCAGAGCGCATAAAGAAAATAGTCGATGAAACAGACTGTGGCAAACTCAATATAATTGCTCACTCCAAGGGCGGACTTGACTGCCGTTATGCCATAGAGCATTTCGGTATTGCTGAGTACGTTGCATCCCTTACCACCGTTAACACTCCGCACCGAGGCTGCGGATTTGCTGATTTTCTTCTCGATAAGCTGCCCGAGTCGGTACAGAACAAGGTTGCCGATACGTACAATTCCGCGGCAAAAAAGCTGGGTGACAGTACTCCCGACTTTATGGCGGCGGTAAATGATCTGAGAGCAGACAACTGCAAGGCTCTCGATAAGGCTTTGCCTATGCCCGAGGGAATATATACAAGGAGTGTCGGCTCGGTTCTTAATAAGGCGTCAAGTGGACAGTTCCCCTTGAACTATTCCTATCATCTCGTCAATTTCTTCGACGGCAAGAACGACGGACTGGTAAGTGAGGACTCCTTCAAGTGGGGAGATAACTATACTCTTGTCACCCACGAGGGGAAGAGGGGAATATCCCACGGAGATATGATAGATCTCAATCGTGAAAATATCAATGGCTTTGATGTAAGAGAGTTTTATGTTCAGCTCGTAGCGGAGCATAAAAAGAAAGGGTTATAACCATGAAGCTTCTATTCAAACAGCGTATGTTCTCCTGGTTTGACAGCTATGATATATATGATGAGGCGGGCAGCACCGTTTTTACCGTCAAGGGTCAGCTTGCCTGGGGTCATTGCTTTAAGATATTTGATGCCGCGGGCAACGAGGTTGGCGAGGTCAGACAGAGAATATTTACCTTTATGCCCAAGTTCGAGATATACCGCGGAGACAGTTATTTAGGCTGTATATCAAAGGAGTTTACCTTCTTTAAGCCCCGATATAATATCGATTTTAACGGCTGGAGCGTTGAGGGCAGCTTTATGGAATGGGACTACAGCGTATATTCTGCTGTAGGCAGTGAGGTAGCCGTTGTCTCAAAAGAGATATGGAACTGGACAGATACCTATTCTATTGATGTGAATGATCCTGACGATGCATTGAATGCTCTTATGCTGGTGTTGGCGATAGATGCCGAAAAATGTTCAAGAAATAATTAAGAGGTGCTGTGAAGCACCTCTTAAATTTTAGGTTATCCTGGACAGATATTGGCAGTATACGTAGATATTCTGTATCTTTCTTGCCTGTACACCCTCTGTCTCGATGATCGGTTGGGTCTCGGAGGGCGTTATAAGTAATTTGAATACTATGGCATCCTGTCCGGGACGCATATTGCGTATACGCTTGTGAGGGAAATCCCGCTTTGTCACCCCGAGATAATCGTATATCACGGTTTCGATGTCCTTGTTATTGAAGCACTGGAGAACGTCGGCCTCATCGTAGACCTCGATGATGTGCTTAGCTTCGTCAAACGTCAGATTAGTACACTTGAATTCCCCTTCGTTCATAGCTGTGATCATCCCTGAGTTGTCTAACAGTAACAGGGGCAGATGATTTGAATTACTCATATTACAACCTCCTTTTGGTTATTTTTGTAAGATTTGTTGTTGTGATGATATTATACAAGAAAACTGCGTAAATGTCAATACTTTTTGTACAAAATACACCTATAAAATGTGAAAATTCTTCGTTATTAACATAACAAAGTTCATAATACTTTACAGTATATGAAAACGGCACCCTGCTTATGCACGGTGCCATTTCATTATATTATCGTCAATTATCATATTAAGTCTGTTTTCGTTACACAGATATGTAAGGTATGATTTCACCGTTGAACCCACAAGAGCGTGCTGTTGGGCGGTCATAGCAAGGTTGTATTCACAGAACAGCTTTTGGAGGAGTCGGTCAAAGCCGACAGGCTCAGAGCATAGCTCAACTATCTTATCCGCTATTGAGTTCACCTTGTCGATGTTATACTGTGCAAGCTCTGATATATCCTCGGTGGGTTCTGCGTGAGACGGGACGAATAGCTTTGCATTCATTTCCTTTACTCTTTCGAGGGTATCAAGATAAGCTCTTACATCATATATATAGCCTATTACGTATTTATCAAGAGTTTCCTTGCTTGACAGACAGTCTGCAAGAAAAAGAATATCATCGGGTGTTCTGAACCCCACCATATCAAAGAAATGACCGGGCAGAGGTATGATTTCAAAGCCCTCGGGCAGAACTGCCTCGGTTAAGGACTCAGCTTTGCTTTCCTGTGCCAATATAAACTTGTGAGCTAAGTCCTTAGGCGGATATCCCCCGTAGAGGAAAGCACCTTCAAGGACGGGATGATTGGTAAAATCACATTCTATCCCCGGAGCATAGATCTTGCAGTTATATCTGTCCTGCAAAAACTTATTTCCGCCTATATGGTCGGCGTTAGAGTGGGTGTTGTATATGGCTTTAAGTGTCCAGCCGTTTGCATCGAGAATCTGCCTTATTTTTCTGCCTGCATCCTTGTCATTGCCCGAGTCTATAAGGATGACCTCGGTTTCGCTTGTTTTGTATATGCCTATTTTAGCGGGGCTTTGTATATAATAGCTGCGGTCTGTTAATTGAATAAGCTCGTACATTATTTGTCAAAACCCTCTTTTCTGTAACGGATAAGTGCTATCACCGAGGAGACCATATTGAAGCTCTCGCAGAGAAGGCCTCCCAAGGTGAAGTTGAATATGTTATGTACTATCCAGGCAGGGGACATAAAGGATACCTGTGATATTCTTATGACCTTGCCGTTGCCCTGCCACATAATGACGCTCATTATAAGAAGTGCAACACAGGGAAGTGCGGAGAGGAATATCTGCCACGCATCTCCCCAAATAAAGATAAGGGAAAAGCCGAAACAGCCGGCATAGAGAATTTCGGTTACCGCTAACTTCCACGCTTTCTTTGTGTTCTTTGAGAAGAGAAGTCCTCTTACAAGATTCGTCAGATTGAACAGGGCGCCTGCATAGGCTCCGATAAGCAGGAAGTTGATGAAAAACATAAAGCTGCCTACACCCTGCAGGGTGAAGAACCACTTGTTTTTCTTTGCCTGGAAGGAAGAGATGATAATGACCATACCAACGATGCCGAATGCTTGGGCGATAATTTCAATAGGTTTCATATATGCTCCTTTCAGTTTATACCGACATAGCCGGTTTTTTCTATGATGGTCTGTCCTTCTTCTGACAGTATCCAGTCTATAAGAACGGGAATATTCGTGTTTTCGTTATCCGCACGGTATATTGCATAGAACTCCGCAATAACGGGATAATTGCGATTTTTAATATTTTCTTCGTTGGGATATACTCCGTTAAGGGACAGCATCTTAACATTTTCATTTCCTACCATACCGTCAAGATAGTATCTGAATGAAAATCCAATTGATGCTCCCGTTATAGCCAAGGGAGATTTGCGTGCAATCTTACGCTCACCCATAAAGGCATCCATTGCCGACTGACTTCCGCTGCCCTCAAGACGGGTCACGGGGTTTATAACTCGGTTTACACCGCCGAGCTGTGACCAGTTGGTATAGTCGCCTGCATATATACCCCGTATCTCTTCTACAGTCAAATTATCAACGGAATTTTTTTCGTTGACGAAGAATACGAAGGCTTCAAGTCCTATCGGTGTGTATATCAGCTCAACACCTTTTTCTTCTGCATATTTCTTTTGCTCGGCAGAGGGAGCGGCGCAGAAAAGAATATCGGTGTCACCGTCCACGATAGCCTTATATCCTCTGACCGTGTTTTTATATTGCATTTTACTGTCAGCGGCAAAGTTCTCGCCGTAATAATTGTCGTCCGAAAATTCTCCGCCCTCATAGGTGACAGAGCCTTCGGGATAAACATTATCCACGAACGCCGCATAAACGGGAACAAGTGCCGCCGCACCGTCAAGCACGGGCAGGTTGTCGGTCAACTTGAGAGAGGAATCTATACGGACAAGCTCTGATTCTTCCCTATGAGGCAGATATTTTGCCACGTCTACCATTTTTGCCTGAGATGTGTCGCTGAAGTTGTTTGACAGCCGCGAGGTAAGAACCTTATACATCGCGCCGTTAAAAACGGCAAAAACAACAACCACAAGGATCAGAATTGCTATCTGTTTGAATAATTTACGTCTCATATCACCACAGCTCCTCTCCTATAAAACGGATTATAGAGCAATGCTGATATGCATCTACGGTATATATAAGGTGAGCTATTGTCAGTGCGGCACATATACCCAGCAGGATGAATAGTATTATTCTGAAGGTTTTGTTTTTCATAACGTCACATAAATGCTACTGCAGAATACAAAAGAACTATAAAGCCGATAATAACTGTCAAAATTACCCCGAAAATCACAGAAGAAACAATGAGGGCTATTTTTTTGTTCCGAAGCTCCTCCATGCTGTAGGAACCGGGAGAATGTTTGTTTCGGCTCTTTGCTGTGAAAAAGGATATAAGACTGCACACGAAAAATATAAAGGATGCTATGGGTATGGTGAAAAAAGCAAACAGTACTATTAAATACATAAGTTCCTCCTTCTGAAAAAGAGAATGGCGATTCTGTGTTGATTATAACATTAATTTCAGTTTTTTACAAGCGGATTTGACAAATCGGAAAATATATGCTAATATATAACATCTTTATTTTGAGGTGACGGTTATGAAGTGCCCTAATTGCGGACATACTGAAAGTAAGGTTATCGATAGCAGACCTACAGAAAACTCCAGTATCAGAAGAAGAAGAGAGTGTCTTGAGTGCGGTAAGCGCTTTACTACCTACGAGATCATCGACACTATTCCGATCTTTATCGTGAAGAAGGACGGCAGTCGTGAGATATACGATCGCAACAAGATGATGGCGGGTATGGTCAAGGCATGCTACAAGCGTAATAATGTTACTAAGGAAATGTTAGATAACGCCGCAGACGAGATCGAAGCCGAAATGCAGAACTCTCTGCGCAGCGATTACACCTCTACCGAGATAGGCGAGTTCGTTATGGATAAGCTTCGTGCCCTTGACGACGTTGCCTACGTTCGCTTTGCGTCGGTGTACCGTGAATTCAAGGATATAGAGAGCTTTATGAACGAGCTTAAGGATATTATAAAGTCTAACAAAAAGGCGACAACAAAAAAATCTAAAAAAGAGTGAAAAAATTATAAAAAGGTATTGACAAACATAGGATACCGTGTTATAATAACATCCGTCGCAAGTTCGAGATGCTGGTGTAGCTCAGTTGGTAGAGCAGCTGATTTGTAATCAGCAGGTCGGGGGTTCGAGTCCGTCCACCAGCTCCAAAACGACTTTCCTCGGACAGCGTACAACTTAATATGGGGGATTTCCCGAGCGGCCAAAGGGGGCAGACTGTAAATCTGTTGTCACTGACTTCGGTGGTCCGAATCCACCATCCCCCACCAGAAAAAGGCTCTGATTGTGATACAATCAGAGCCTTTTTCAACGAAATAAATCCCTTGCGGGATTTGTGAAATTGCCTTCGGCAGTGAAATATTGCTTCGCAATGTGAAATGTGCTGCGGCACATGGGATTTATTTCATTTCACTTGATGCGCAAGCATCAAATTTCACAATTTACGGAGTAAATTATTTCACCGTGAGCGTAAGCGAACGATTTCCCTATAAACGAACGGTTATGTAAGAGTTCGAAGTCATACGCAAAACTGCCAAAATATCTTTTTTATAGTCCTTACACAAGCAAAAAGACACCTTAGGGTGTCTTTTTTGCTTGGTAGGGGATATACAAAATGTGGATTCGGAAGCCCGGTCGCAACGCGTAGCGGCGACTAAAACAGTCCTGTGGACTGTTTTTAGGGCGTCGGGCCTACGCTTTGATATACCGGGGAAAATCACGAGCAGTGAAAGCAGAAAATTTCATAATCCGTTAGGATTATTTCATATTGCGTAGCAATATTTAATTAACTAAAATCTCCATCAAGATGGCTTCGAACCACCGAAATTATGTTATGGTGTCTTTTTGATCAGCAGGGGGAATATTGATATGGTTTTGCATTTTATCCCGGTTTGAAAAATATTAAAGAATAAGGATATTATTTTTCGATTGATATTGACATATGTATAAATTGGTGTTACAATTAATACACAATTTATTAATTATATGGGAGGTAAATATGGACAACAAGATTCTGTTCGGTATTATGACCATCATCTTCAACTCTATCGGTGTTCCTTGCTTTATGCAGGGCAGAGTAGGTAAAGGTATTCTCCGTATCGTTCTCGGTGTTGTTACCTGCGGTGTTATCGGTGTCATTAACGAGATCATGGGTATCATCCTCGGTATCAAGATCCTTAAGATGACCGATGAAGAGTTCGAGGCACAGAAGGCTACTATCAGTGCCGGCGTTCCCAAGTGATTCTTTATTGAAGAAACAGGACGGAGAGACTTTTTGTCTCTCTGTTTTTGTTGTTAAGTGAGGATATTATGAAGATAAAAGGTTTAAAGGAAAAGCTGATAACTCTTGCCGTGGCGGCAGTGCTTGTCTTTGCATGGGCATATTTCGGCATATACTGTCTTTTTAAGAGACTGCTTGGAATCCCCTGTCCCGGCTGTGGAATGACAAGAGCGTATCTTGCACTCATGCGACTTGATTTTGCCCGTGCCTTTGAGATGCATCCCATGTTCTGGTCGGTACCGATACTTTTGATTTTTTACCTTTTTGACGGGCGGGTTTTTCGTAAAGAATGGATAAATGTTACGGTATTGGCACTGATATTCGCAGGCTTTTTAATAAACTGGATATTTAAGATCATAAATATATAAAAGCAAGTCAAACGACAAACTTTTTGCGATATTTTTGCCTTTGGCAAAAGCGATATATTTGCAAACAAATGCGATATTTCCTGCAAGGCAGGAAGCGATATAACAAGACCTCTGCGTTTTGCAGAGGTCTTGTTGCGAAAGCCGTCAAGGACGGCTTTATTTATGCATATACAATTTTGCCAAACCGCCCTCGGAGGTCTCACGGTAAAGTCCGGACATAGCCTGGCCTGTCTGATACATGGTCTTGATGACAAGGTCAAAGGAGATCTTTCGGCTGTCGGATAAGAAGTTTG
>JAFQHD010000025.1 GCA_017398145.1 Clostridia bacterium | reverse complement strand
ATACCGTCATAGCCTTTTCAATATTTAGTTTAGTCTATCACAAATATGAGAGTTTGTCAAGATTTGAAAACAATATTGCAAAACCCGACAGTATATGATATAATACCCTCGGAATAAGGTAAGCCTAAACGGTAGGCGGTTAGCTCTCTTAAACGGAGGGCACTTTTCCCTCCGGGAAGGAGGGCGGTGCTTATGATCACTTATAGCGAGTTATTTTTGTTAATGACCCTTATAGTTTCCATAATCGCACTTGTTGTTAATATAACAAAAAAGAAATAACCGCCGGTCTGCAAACTAAGCGGTTATATCTTTAACACTTATTGTGGGCTAACCGTCTATCGGCTTGCCTTGTTCTACACTTATTATATCACAAATACAGAATTTGTCAACACCCTATTGAGGGTGTTGATTTTTATTGCCATATATTATATAATAAACTAAACGAAGCTTTTGCACCGCAAAAGCATCCTTAATTCTGCACTCTGCATTCTGCATTCTGCATTTTTACGAGGTATTTTATGTCAGCCATCTATCGAACCGAACACCCCCGTCCCCAATTTGTCCGTAAAGATTGGCTCTGTCTTAACGGCGAATGGGATTTCAGAATAGACAACTCCCGCTCGGGATTGGAACGGGAATTTTTCAAGGAAGAAGGCTTTGAAGATAAAATCAACGTACCCTTCTGTCCCCAGTCGAAATTATCGGGGATAGAGCATACCGATTTTCTCTACGGTGTGTGGTACACAAGAGAATTTGACCTGCCCTGCGGCTGGCTTGACAACGGCAACAAGACCTTTATAAATATCGGTGCCTGCGATTATTATACCATGGTATATATTAACGGTGAGAAGGCAGGCTTCCACCGTGGAGGCATGGTGTCCTTTTCCCTTGATATCACCTCCTTTATTAAAGAAGGCAAAAACCGCATAACTATCGCCGCCTTTGACGATGAAAGAAGCGACGACACCCCCAGTGGCAAGCAGTCTATGGATTTTTACCCCTCCGGCACTATGTACACCCGTACCACAGGTATTTGGCAAAGCGTATGGTTTGAGAATACACCCTCTGCATATATCAAAAGCATCAAAATGACTCCCAATGCAGCCGAGGGTGAAATAAATATTGAAGTAAAGACCGAAAACGCAGAAGAACTCGATCTTTATGTAAAAGCAAGCTTCAAGGGTAAGCCTATGGCAGAAACGGTAAAGCATATAGCTTGGGATCATATCAGCTTTACCCTGCCTTTAATGGAAAAACACCTTTGGGATACCGAAAACCCAAACCTCTACGATATAGAATTCACCTTAGGCGAGGACAAAGTTACAAGCTATTTCGGACTTCGTGATATCGCTCTGCGTAATGGAGTTACCTACCTTAACGGCAAGCCGATTTTCCAAAGACTTGTGCTCGATCAGGGCTTCTATCCCGAGGGAGTTTACACCGCACCCACCGAGGAAGATCTCTACAGAGATATCATCAACGCCAAAGCTCTCGGCTTTAACGGAGCAAGGCTGCATATGAAGGTGTTTGAGGAGAGATTTCTCTATCATTGCGACCGACTGGGATATCTTGTATGGGGAGAGTATCCCAACTGGGGGCTTGGCACCGGCAACGGCGCAATATCCTATCAGAACATGGCATCCGAATGGTTTAACGAGATACTGCGAGATTACAACCATCCCGCAATAATCGGCTGGTGTCCAATGAACGAAACAGGTCACAACGTAGACGTGGAGCTTATCCGACATCTCTATGAAATAACCAAGGCTTACGATCCCACAAGGCTTTTCATCGGAGTTTCCGGCTTCCATCATGTTGAAGGCTGTTACGATATGCTTGACTGCCACGATTATAATCAGGATCCCGTTTCATTTAAAGAAAGATACGCACCCTTAAACGAGGGCAAGCCCTGCGACTATATCCACGAGACCCTCTATAAGCAGCCTGTATGGGAAAGAAGCAACAAGCTCTGCTTCCTGTCCGAATACGGAGGTGCACGCTGGGTACTTGATGCCGACAAAAAGACCGAGGGTGACTGGGGCTACGGCAACGCTCCAAAGACAGAAGAGGAGTTTTACGAAAGATACAAGCTACTCACCGATGCCCTGCTTGACAACAAAGGAATCTCCGCATTCTGCTACACCCAGCTCTATGATATAGAGACCGAAATGAACGGACTTTTCACCTATGACCGCAGGCCAAAGTTTGATGTTGAGAGGATATATAAGATAACCTCACGCAAGGCAGCAGTAGAGGAATAAGCAGACAATCTGCTCATCATTATGAAATCCATACTTCGTATGGGTGAAATCCATCAAAGATGAGTGAAATCGTTGCACGGTGATAAATGACACCCCGTATCTTTGATACGGTTGGTGGAATTATGCAAGGAACTTACCAAAGGTAAGTTGTCGCAAATCCGTGCTTTGCACGGGTTAAGGAAAAAACACGGTACTGATTTTTTGATCCGTACCGTGTTTTGTTTTATTTTAATACTTTCTTCTCACTATAAAATAGCATATCCAATATATCGCAATAAGCGAGAACACGCCCACGCCTATCCAGCTTGCGATATCCTGAAGGGATAAAAGTGAGAGAACTATCACCGCAAGGCAGCCTAATATCACGTAGAAGCTGAATGCCCAGCTTCTTGCCTTATGAACGATGGCTATGTTTCTCTCATCATTTTCGGCTATCTCACGTCTTTTAAGCTTTTCTTCGCTCGTAATGATATTTTTCTTAATAAGCGCCAGTCCCACTACGGTCAGGGT
>JAFQHD010000024.1 GCA_017398145.1 Clostridia bacterium | reverse complement strand
TTTCCTTACGTTCACGAATCATTGTTTTGTAAAACTTCTTTTGCAAATCAGATATAAAAGGTGTTTCGTCAATTATTGTATTGATCTTATCAATATCGACTTTAGGCAGAATTCTCTTTAGCGCCTTGTTGCAATCCTTGTTTTCCAAAGAGGAAATGAACTTAAAATATTGGATCTTTTGTCCGTTAAGCTTAATTCCGGAAAGCGGTCTTTCGAAAACACGAACTTCAAGCTCATTTTGATCACTTAAGACACTTTGCATTATTTCGTCATCTGCTTGAGGGAACAGACAGCTGCCGCAATCATAAACGGGTGCAAGAGAAATTTCATCGGTAACACTATCATAAAGAAAACCCCAGTTTCCGTTATGTCTGTCCCAGTTACCTATGAGAGCATCAACTATAAACATATCCCAAAACCAATCGCTCAGTTTTTTAGGGTCGATGGCGGTTTGTTCCTCTAATGTCTTGATGATATCACTAAGCTCTGTACCGTATCCGTTATGAGCTGAATCTATAATTGTATTTTTAAGAGAAGCAAAATCCTGAAGAACTAAACCTCCTACGGTAAAATCCTTACAAGCAACAACTATCTTTTCTTTGCCGTTTTTAGTATAGGTTCCGAGTAAGGTTTTCTGTACCGGGATACCTATACTTTCAAAAATGTGACAACCAAGATATTCGGAAACACATCCGTTAGCATAGCTCATATTCTTATTAATACCGGGAACAGCCGGAAATTTGAGCATATATAACTCATCATTGTATAATACAGAAATCTTACTTCCGTTTGCACCTGCATAAGTTTTGTTACGCACGGGAAGGTTAGTAAAATCTATCAACTATCAGTCACCTCGTTTCATTCTTAAATATTTTTCACGTAAATACCACGCTTGTTCGGAAGATATCTCTTGTCCGACTTCTGCAGAATTGATATCTGCATTTAATTCACACCAATTCAGATCCCAATGCATATCTCTTTTTCCGCTGTCCTTGATCTTCCATGATGCAATCATATTCTTTATTGAAGTCTGCAAATACTCAGGCAATCCGCATTCAAGATATGTTTTATCCTTAGGCAGACCTGTTTCTTCATCATAAGCGCTCTCTTTGTCTTCCAAAGACATAATATCTTCCATCGTACAACCGAGAGCCTTCGCAAGCTGCTGTACTGTACGGGCAGAGCATTTTTGCAAAGAGCTTTTCCCCGAACATATATCCATGACGGTGGTTTTGGGTACACCGCTTATTTGTGATAAATGGTATTTGGTAATGTTTTTACTATCAATATAGCTTTGTAAAGTCATTATTATCACCCTTTCCTATATCTATTATATCGGTATACCGACCTTTTGTCAACGGTATATTTCGAGAACGGTCATACCGCTATGGTTATATATAGAATAGATGTAATAAAAGGTGTTATCTGCTTTCACCTCTGTCTTTATGATTATTGGCGATAAACATGCCGTTTTTGTCATAGTTATTGGGATCTGCACCGGGAACGTCCCAACCAAACATAGAACCAGCCTGCATCGCTTCTGCCTGAGCTTTTGATATATCACATTTAGCGTTGTATTCCTCAACTATCTCTTTTGCTTCATCAATGTTTGATGCAGTTATATCCGTTTTGTAATACCCGCTGTCACCCTTTTTCAAAAGAACAATATCGTGAGTACCGGGCAGAACACTATAGCAGGTTTCGGGGAGAGAAGAACGAAGGGGTATGACTGTGTTACCGTTGTTCTGCATAAGCTCTGCAAACTGACATATATGATATAGATCAGAGCCTACCTCAAGGTGATATTCATCAATATATCTACAGCTTCTTTCAATAACCCCATCGTTTGAAAAGCTTATTCTTATCTTATCCCCGTCAGGTATTCTGAATTTCTCGGTATAGTCGGGAGTTATGAAACGTATACCTTTTGAAGCATTTTTTAAGTGACGGTCAAGATAGTATCGTTTGTAAGCATAGATGTACAGATTATAATCGCCTTTGTTGGGATTAAGACGCATTATATATGAATATTCGGGAGTATCGGCACGAAAGCCGTATTCTCTGCAATAGCTGCCTTCAAAAGCACTTTTTTCATTAGCATAACAATATGCTTCAAGACAGCTTCTGTTTTTTAGTATATGTCCGTAACGTTCATCAAAACGAAGCATATTGATCACGGTATCAAATTCAGCTTTAAAGGCTTCCGTTTTAAGATGGGAACACTTGTCTTCCCAAGAGGTAAGGAACCCTGTTCCGTTAGAGTCCATATCTCCACGAAGAAAACCGATACATCCTGTCTGACCGTAGATCTGTTGACTTTGTCTATACGTATACTTTATTTCCTCCGGTTTTGCCGGTCTTAATGTCATTTCCATTATCGTTCCATCTCCTTATGCTTTGGTATTTTGTCATTTCCTTTTAACTGTAGCTGCAGGTCGTGTTCTTTACCCGCTCTGTCAAGTAGATCTCTTTCGGCATCCGAACGGGTAGTCATATAATGTCCCCAAAAATAATAGTCACCACCTGTGCATGCCCACGTTACATATGGCGAGGGTGCTTTAGGATGGTGACCTATTACAAATTCAGTATTACCTATATGGATAGAGTCTGTTATGACATATCCGGCGTTTTTGCGCTTACACATTATCGTGCCTCCTTATTCTTTTCTTTTTCTTTGCGGTAGTGTTCCTCCAAGCCTTTCTTTGCCCAATCGGGTAACTGTTCCTTTGTCATAGTTCCGAGAATATCATACCTTTCAAAACGGGTATGCTTTCCCGTATGAAGATTAACACAGAACACAGCATTACCTCTTGAATTACCGTATGTTCCAAAACCGCCTAAAGCAAGATATAGCTGTCTGTCTATTCGCTGATATTCAGGTTTTAACACATCAGGATTGATTACAATTATCTTATTCTGAATATTATCCGAGCCTTTTATAGGTGTACACTCATCTTCGGTTATGACGTCAAGAGGTATATCAAGTTTGCTTACCTCTTCCTTAAAAAGCTCGGCTTCGTTTGATATTCTGTCTCCGTATATCTTTGCAATTTCGATATAGTCATCACTTAAAACACACTCAGAATATCTTTCAAACAAATCATTCCTTTCAATAAATCCGCAAAGATACTTTTCACCATTGGTGTTCTGTTTGTCAATAGCAAAGAAAACTTCTTTTCTGCCTATGTTGATAGAAGATATGACCTCATAGTTTCCTACCATTCTTTTTTCGGTATCGATCATTTCAATGCTCCTTTTCTGTGATATGTAAAAAGGCGGACAAGCCGCCTTTCGGTTATTTCTTCTTGAAGAAATTGATTTTGCAAAACACAAGAATTATTGCCACTATAATAAGTAGCATAATACCGAATACTATCTTTACCATAGTTATTTTCCTTTCTGCTTTCTTCTTGAATGAAGAATTATGAGACCGACAGATGAACCCGAAACAAGTGCAAGACCCGCCCACATTATGAGGTTAGAGTTATCTCCTGTCTGCGGTGCATCCGAGTGAACGATCAATTCGTTATGCATTTCAACCGTGGTAACGGCTCCTTCAAATACGACAGCTTTTTTGTCATCAGGTAGAACATATCCCTTTGATGCTTCGTCTGATACCTCGCTTACAAGATACTCACCTATACGGATATTCTCAATTAAGATCTCTCCGTTTTTGTCTGTAACAAAAACCTTATCGTATCCGTTAGGTCCCGTTACACGGAAAGAAAAGCCTTCAACTTTCTTGTCAGAGGAGGTCTTCACTAGCTTTAACGAACCAACTCTTGCGGTGTTGGTGAAGCCTACTCCGGCTTTATTTTCCACTATGATGGATTGATTGTTTTCGGATATCTCAAAGTAATAATATCTGTCATCCTTTATAAACCCTTCGGGTGCCGTCTTTTCGTAAAGAAAATATCCGTTGTATCGGAGATTTGTCATTACATAAACACCTTTTTCTGTTTCGGACATTTCTTCCACAAGCTTGTCTATGTCTGCATTAAATTCTTTGTTGCCGTCTAAATCCACATATATTTCAAACACTGCACCGGATAGTTTATTTTCGGGATAATCCTTATCAACCTTTGTGGTCTGTACAGAACCAACGATAAAGACATTTTCAACGGTAAGTTCAATTATCTGTTCGTTCTCGGATATGGTAATGGGATAAAGTGTATCATTGGGAACAAAGGCAGGAGCAGGCTGAAGCTCACGAACTATCCAATTACCGTAAGGAACGTTTTCAAAACCGAAAACACCTATCTCATTTGAGGTTGAAACAATCAGGGCGGTATCGGTATTAAATTCCGTTTCATCTTCCCTAAAAAGACCGAAGCTTGCTCCCGCAATACTAAAGCCGTCCTCATCTACCTTTTTGCCGAGGATCATTCCACGGATTATATCATTTACTATAGTGTTACCTTCATTGATAATGATTTCGGATATTGCTACATCCTGTCCTGTATATTCAAAGGTGACGGAATATATTTCATCTGAGATGATGTACCCCTTGTCAGTTGAGAACTCCTTGACGTATACCTTTAAACCTACAGGAAGATCTGTATTAAATACAATATTACCGTTTTCATCACAAGAGGATATTTCGATAAGTCCGTCTTTAGGGATAACTGTTTCGTCAGTGGCGATCATATCTTCTTTAGCATAAAGAGCAAAGCTGACCTTTGTAATATCACCGTATACA
>JAFQHD010000023.1 GCA_017398145.1 Clostridia bacterium | reverse complement strand
ATAGGTATGCCCGCAGGCTACGGCTCACCTATGTTTGAGGGTGTTGAGGGTGAGATAGCCAAGATAATTTTCGGCATCCCCGCAATAAAGGGTATCGAGTTCGGCGCAGGCTTCGGTGTTGCTCAAATGAAGGGTTCACAGAACAACGACCCCTTTGAATATGACGGCAGAAAAATAGTTACGCAGACAAATAACGCAGGCGGAATCCTCGGCGGAATCACCAGCGGTATGCCTATCATCTTCCGCTGTGCAGTCAAGCCCACCCCCTCGATAGCAAAGGAACAGAACACGGTAAGCTTAAAAAACAAAACAAACGAAACCCTAATAATAAAAGGCAGACACGATCCCTGTATCGTTCCACGCGCCGTCCCCGTGGTGGAAGCGGCTTGCGCAATAGCACTTATTAATCTTCTGTGAGGAAAAAACAATGGATCTCAAGGATATCAGAAACAAAATAGATGATATAGACGATGAATTGATCAAGCTTTTCAAAGAGCGTATGGATATAGTATCCGATGTTGCCGCTTACAAGCGTGAGCACGGGTTACCCGTGCTTAATTCACAGCGTGAACGGGATATAGTTGCCCGTGTCACCGAGGATATGGACGATACTATGGCATCCTATACCAAGACCTGGTTTAACACTATGTTTGAGTGCAGCCGTTCTTATCAGACGGGACAGAACTGCCCCAAAACCGACACGGAGGCTAAAATAGAAGCCGCTCTTCTTCCTGCCGATGTCCTCTTTCCCAAGAGTGCGGTGGTTGCCTGTCAGGGCGTTGAGGGCGCTAACTCTCAGCTTGCCTGCGACAGACTCTTTGACAGAGCAAAGATCGTATATATGAAGACCTTTGATTCGGTATTTACCGCCGTTGACAAGGGACTTTGCAGATACGGCATTCTTCCTATAGAAAATTCCCTTAACGGCTCCGTTATCTCGGTGTACGACCTTATGAAGAAGTACAGGTTCCATATAGTACGCTCTGTAAAGATAAAGATAGAGCATATGCTTATGGCAAAGCCGGGCATAAAGCTTGAGGATATCAAGGAGATATATTCTCACGAACAAGCGTTAGCACAGTGCAGCGAGTATCTTGCAACCCTCGGAGTAAGGCTAATTCCCTGCGAAAACACCGCAACCGCAGCCAAGATCATATCAGACAGTGATCGCCGTGATATAGCAGCCATATCCTCTAAAAACTGTGCCGAGCTGTACAACCTGTCCATCATTGCCGAAAATATACAGAACAGCGACAACAACCACACAAGATTTATCTGCATCTCAAAGAAGCTTGAGATATACCCCGGTGCCAACAAGATAAGTATCATGTTCAATGTTCCCCACCGTCCGGGTTCACTCTATTCGATCATTTCAAAGTTCTCGGTTTTGGGAGTAAACCTCACGAAGTTAGAGAGCCGTCCTATCCCGGGTAAGGACTTTGAGTTTATGTTCTATCTTGATTTTGAAGCTTCGGTATATTCCAAGGACATCCGCCATCTTATCTCAAGCTTAGAAGAGGAGCCCGAATTTTTCTCCTTCCTCGGTAACTATCAGGAGGTATAGGATGAATACAGCTTACGGTCTTATCGGCAAAAAGCTGGGACACAGCTATTCTGCTCCTATACACAAGGCATTGGGCAACCCTGACTATTCTCTCGTTGAGATCCCACCCGAGGGTGTAGACGCTTTTATGCGTGAACATAATTTCAAGGGTATAAACGTCACTATTCCTTATAAGGAGACGGTTATTCCCTATCTTGACGAGATATCCGACAGAGCAAAAAAAATAGGCTCTGTCAATACCATAGTCAACAGAGACGGCAAGCTGTACGGCGATAATACCGATTATTACGGCTTCAGCCATATGGCGAAAAGCGTTGGGATATCCTTTAAGGACAAAAAGGTGATAATACTCGGAGGCGGCGGCACAAGCCTTACCGCCCAAGCCGTCACCCGTGACGAGGGTGCAAGAGAGATAGTTGTTATCAGCCGTAAGGGTGAGAACAATTATAACAACTTATACCTTCACTATGATGCCGAGGTTATCGTCAACTGTACCCCCGTTGGCATGTATCCAAATATTGATGATAAGCTTTTTGACCTTGAACCCTTCACAAAGCTGCAAGGGGTAATAGACGTAATATATAACCCCTCTAAAACCAATATCCTGATCGATGCAAAGCATAGAGGAGTTCCTTACGTTAACGGCCTCAGTATGCTCGTAGCACAGGCAAAATTAGCCCATGAGCTGTTCTTTGACACAGAGGTCGCAGACAGCGAGATAGAACGCATTAAAAACAAGTTAGAGCTTGAAAAGCTGAATATCGTCTTTGTAGGTATGCCGGGCAGCGGTAAAACCACACTTTCAAATATCATAGCCAAGGAGCTTGGCAGATCGGTGGTTGACACCGACGATATGATAGTAGCAAAGGAAGGTCGTACTATTCCCGAAATATTTGCCGATAAGGGTGAAGGATATTTCAGGGACGTTGAAGCCGAATGTATAAAAGAGGCTTGCTCTTACGAAAAAACAGTCATAGCCACAGGCGGCGGTGCTATACTGAGAGAAGAAAATCGCCGTAATATAATGCAAAATTCCATCGTTATATGGCTTCGTTCTCCGATAGAACGGCTCGCCCGTAAAGGCCGTCCTCTTTCATCCGAGGATAATGGAAAAATGCAGAAAATGCTCGAATACCGCGAGCCCTTTTACAGAGAGGTTGCTGATATCGTAACAGATGTTTGTACGGACCCTATAGCTACTGCGAACGAAATATTAAAAATTTTAAGGAGCTGAATTCAGCTCCTTAAAATTTTACTAACTTATATAATGCAAGTATATATCCGTCGGTACCTAAACCGCATATCTGACCCATACAGGCAGGTGCGGTAAGGGATTTATGTCTGAACTCTTCCCTTTTGTGGATATTGGATATATGTACCTCTATTGCAGGGGTATCCACCGAAGCTAATGCATCACGGATAGCCACCGAGGTATGAGTATAAGCTGCGGGATTGATGATAATGCCGTCACACACGTCACGGGTCTGCTGTATCCTCGTTACTATCTCGCCCTCGATATTGGATTGATAGAACTCTATCTCACAACCGAGTTCTGCGGCTTCCTTAGCCAGTCTGTCATTTATGCTCTCCATAGTCTCTGCGCCGTATATTCCCGGCTCGCGTTTGCCCAGCATATTAATGTTAGGTCCGTTTATTACAAGAATTTTCTTTGCCATATTAACCTCATTTATGAAAAAACGTTAAGTCCGTACTCACCCATATAAGCCGTGATAAGTACAGCCATCTGGGCTCTCGTAGCCGTTCCCTTGGGGTCAAGGGTAGTTTCGTCCATACCGCTGATAAAGCCCTTATATACCATCCAGGATACGGAATCCTTTGCCCAATCGGATATCTTGGCTGAATCCTTAAATACGGACAGGTCGGCTCTGCCGTTAGTGTTCTTCTTTGTAAACTGTGCAAATCTCGTAAGGAATGCCGCAAGCTGCTCACGGGTTATAGCCTGTCCCGTACCGAAGCTGTCCTCGCTCATACCCGATGTAAGTCCGTTATCATATGCCCACTCGACAGCAGCAGCATACCAGCTTCCTTCTTTTACATCGTTAAAGGAGGAGGTCGTATAACCGCTGAGATCTGCATCTGCGAGGTTTGCAAGTACCTTGACGAACATTTCTCGGGTGACCTTACCGTTAGGAGTAAAGGCGTTATCACTTGTACCGTTCATATATCCGTGATTGAAGCAGTATTTAACTGCTTCATAGTACCAAGCATTTTCTTTAGCGTCATTAAATGCAGGATTTTTATACTCGATATAAAAATCAAGTCCGTAAAGCATTGCATAGTGACCCTTCATCGTATGGGATGGATGACCGTCGTGAGCAACAGAACAAGCGGTCATATAAGCTCCTCTGGTATTGACCTCTCCAAGCTCCGGGTCGTCGGTGCGGTCCATATAGATAGCCGCAGATCTGAACTGCGCTCCACCTCTCGTTAGCTCCTCAACGGTACAGGTAGCACGTCCGTATGTATAAGCCTCCATATCGGAAATTATCATCTCCCAAGGAATATAAGCCTCAAAGCTCCAGCCATATTCGGTAGCTTTACCCTCAAGGCTGATACCCTCGGTCACTTCGCCGGGATTGGCACGAGTGCGGAACATTTTAGCCTCATCACCCTCAAAAAGACCGATACAGTACCAAACGGTATAGTCGGTTGCAGCAATATATCCGTTCTGCTCATAGAGCCCGAGCGGATCAAGAGCAAGAATAAACACATCCCCGTTATATCCAACTATATTCTCATAACTCTTAGGATCAAGATCGAGATAGTCTTCCTCTGTAGAATACGCAAACACATTGGTTACATCACCGATATCAGGCATCTCGGTTATGTCGGCAGCATAATAAAGTCCGCCTTCATCATAAGCGAAGTATATATCAGCATCTGTAGCACAGGGCTGGGCATAGTCCATAAGGTACTTTACCATGCCCTCCTTCAGTTTTGCAGGCTCAGACCATCCGTCGCTATCCGATATAATACCGTCTATTTCGGGACTTGCCTCGGGGGTAGCCACGGGGTCGTTCTGTTTAATATAATCAAAAGGTCCTGCAAACACACTTACAGGTACAAGCATCGTCAAGGTAATGACAATACAAATTAAAGATCTGAAAATTTTCATATTATCCTCCAAGGATATAATTTATTTATATGATATCATATTTCAAACCTAAATTCAATAGAATTTTTAAGTATTAACGCTTATTGTTAACAAAATATGCTATATTTCTTTCTTAAATTGTGTATAATAATATATAGTTCGGTTTTGCTCACCGTTCTATCTCGTTTTCAATACTATGTGGAGGTTCTATGAAAAAGCTTTATACCTTAGGTGAAGAAATATTCAACTCGGTCACTCACGGCGTTGGCGGAGGAATTTCTGTTGCAGCCTGTGTTCTTATGATAATTAAGGCTGCTCTTACAGGCAGCGCGATGAAGGTGGTGTGTGCTTCTATATTCGGTGCATCTCTTATCATTCTGTATACCATGTCTACTCTTTACCATGCGCTGACCAATCCCACGGCCAAAAAGGTAATGCGTATATTTGACCACTGCACCATATTTATGCTTATCGCAGGTACATATACCCCCTTCACCCTTGTGGTTATGGGCGGAGCTCTTGGCTGGACGCTCTTCGGTATACTCTGGGGAGTTACGGTAATCGGTATGCTCTTAAATGCACTGAGCCTTACAAAGTTTTCTAAAATATCAATGGTGCTCTATATACTTATGGGCTGGTGCGTGGTGTTCTGCGTTAAGCCTGTTATCGTTTATCTCGGTCTCTGGGGCTCGCTTATGCTCCTTGCGGGTGGGCTGTTCTATACGGGCGGTATCCTCTTTTATTCATCAAAGAAGAAATATATGCATTCCATATGGCATATTTTTGTGGTATTGGGAAGCGTTTGTCATATACTTTGTGTGATGTTTTGGATAATTTAATAAATTACTGCATAAGAAAAAACGCCTTAAGGCGTTTTTTCTTTATAATTTATTCTACCGTAACTCTGTAGTAGTTATAAGACTCGTCGTCAAACTGAACACAGAAGGTATATGTGCCGGGATTGAGCGTTACTGTGATATAGCCGTTTTCATCAATTGAAGATGCCTTGAGAGCCTTGGAACCGAGAGCCGCCTTGATCTGTGATGAGGTTGCCCACTCACCGGGAGCATATCTGATATTGTAAAGCCCCTCAAGTTCACCGAAGGTCACCGTGTTACCCGACTGTACCATGGTGGGCACCTTCTGCTCTACATTGTAGTAGTAGAACTCGGTATAACCGTCGTTGTAACATACTGCTACGGTTACGATACCGTTAGTTCTGTACTGGATCTTATAGCTTTCATTACCCTTGATAGCACTCTGTGTGAATGCACGGTGGGTAGCCGCTCTCTTGAGTGTGCCGACCGTGTTATATTCACCGTATGCGGTACGGATGACCTTGACGTCTCCGAGGTTACGAATAGTAAGCTGTAAGCCGTTTTCGTCGAACTCAGGCTCGTTGCCGACAATATCTATCTTGAGCACCTTGAAGCTTCCGTCGTTGTATCTGATATATACGGTGTGTCTGCCGTGGTGAGGAAGTGTGTAGGTGTACTCTGTCTTTGTTCCCAGCTTAGCCGCACCGATGGATACAACCATATTGTTCTTTACCTCGCGGTAGGTGTCGTAGTCACCCTCTGCGATAAAGTAGTCCTTGATGTCATAGAGGTCGTGAACTGTGAGCTGAACGCCGTATGCGCTGAGGTAGGGCTCACCTACGGTAGGCTCAGGATCAAGCATAGGAACGTCGCGGGTCTCAACGCTGCCGCATACAGAACAGCTTCTTTCTTCCTTACCGACAGTCGTGGTGGTAGGAGCAAGGGTCTCTGCCCAATCGCCGAAGCTGTGGCCGAGTGCGGGAGTTGCGGTAGTGGTGCTGTCACCGCATCTGCGGCAGGTGGAAACCGTCTTACCCTCTGTAGTACAGGTAGCGGAGGTCGTTGTGGTCGTATAGTTGTGACCAAGCGCAGGGATGGCTGTGGTCACACTCGCGGCACATCTGGTGCAGGTGGTGATTGTCTTACCGTCGGATGTACAGGTTGCGGGGGTGGTGGAGGTGGTAGTACTGTGCCCCAGAGCCGCAATTGCCTCGTTATATGCACTGCCGCAAGCACACTTATACGTTCTTACACCCGTCTCGGTACAGGTAGGATACTTGGTTACAGCAGAGCTGTAGCTATGAGTATGACCTGTCGAGCCGTCAGCCCACTGAGCATACAGAGTAATGGGGTCGGAGTTGGTCATCTGACCGCCCCAGGCAGTACCGGGAGCAACAGATACACCCGAGCCATCGGGCTTGGTATTCCAGCCTGTAAAGTACGTACCGGCCTTGGAATAAGCACAGTTCTTTACAGAATAATACTCATAATTCCAAAGAGCATTATAGGTAAATTCAAGATAATCAACGTCCATATAACCCGAGCCGCCGTTGGCGTCATAGGTAATAGAGGGCTCCCAGATAGCCACAAACTCAAGGGCAAGACCTCTGTGAGTGTTTACACAGTGGAATGCACTCCAGGGCATTGCTCCGCCCGTGGGGGGGATGGTAAGATTCTGACCGGGACCTTCCCAAGTGAAGAACCGAAGGTCATTACGAAGAAGTCCGTATGCATAGTTGCCGTTATACATAACACGGCGGCATCCGGGCTTGGTGGGCGCACCGTCGAAATAATCCGGGAAGCAGTACTGATAGTCGGTCAGGGGATCCTCATAGTTGGAGTTATTGAAGTTAGCAACGTAGGTAAGGTATACACCGTTGCCTGTAGCGGGGAAAACACCGCCGTCAGCGTTGAGCTGGATGTTATAGCCCCATATAGCATAGAGGGTCGCGGGGGTATCGGCGGTATAGCTGTCATAGTAGGCGTTGCCTGTACCGCGGCCTGTCCTTGCATCAAAAGAGGTATTCCACTCAATGAATACGCGCTGGTCATTGAGAACATAATAGCCGGGGAGCATACCGTAGGTTGCGAAAATGTCGTCTCTTGTGTGAAGCAGAGGCAACGCCTGTCCCTGTGTTTTATGAAGCGGCCAAGCCTCACTTCCCCAGCCCTGAGGACCGTGGTTCAGGAACACGTCATACTCCTGTGCCGCAAAAGCAGCTGTGGGAAGCACGGAAAAAAGCATCATAACTGCCAGTACCAATGTAAGGATTCTTGTAAGTTTTTTCATAACTTTTCCTCTTTCAAAATAGTTCTTTTTATATAATATCACTACTGTCGATTATTGTCAATGAAAAAAGCACCGAAACCGATGCTTTTTCAATATAACGGAATAAACTTACGCTATATCCAATACGTAGAAATTATATGATTCATCGTTATACTGAACCATAAAGCTCCACCAGCCACTTGTAAGACCGCTAATAACGATATTTCCGTTTTCATCTATCGCATCCGACTTCTTGAACTGTGAACCTGTTGCTTTTTTGATTTCGCTTGAGGTTGTGAATTTACCCTTTGCATATCTTACCATCACAAGACCATCAAGATCACCGAATGTCACAGTATTGCCGTTCTGCTCCATGGTGGGAGTTTTCTGTGTAACATCATAGTGGAATACCTTGACATAACCGTTATTATACTCAACTATAATGGTTACTCTTCCCTCCTCGCGATACTGGAGCATATAGCTTTCGGCATCCTTGATTACCGACTTGTTTGAGAAGTTTCTTGCTCCTTCTGCACGCTTGGTGTCACCGGGAGTGTAGTATTCACCGTAAGCAGTACGGATGACCTTGACATCGGGAATGTTGGATACAGTTACCT
>JAFQHD010000022.1 GCA_017398145.1 Clostridia bacterium | reverse complement strand
CACTATCTATGCAGAGTGGAAGCCCAATGAGTTTATTGTTGAATACGTAATGATCGATGCCCAGACAGGCGAGCATATCCTTCTTACAGACGAAAATGCAGCGTCCTACGGTGTTACCAACTGGGCAAGCATCACCGATGCTATGAAGACTCATACCTTTGGTGTAGCTTCAGCACGTATTCCTACCCTTGCCCGTTCCGGCTATACCATGACAAAGTGGTTCTATGCGGATAACACCGCTTTGAACGGTACCTATAAAGACCAGCTTGGTGCAGCGGTTACATATTATAACAGCCCTTATCATGCTGACAACCCCAAAGTTGAGCTCAGAGAGGACGGCAAGTATTATATTGTAGTACATACGACAGCTACCCTGAATGCAGGCTATAAGATCACTCTTGGTGTTAACGGCGGTAAGTTCGTACTCGACGGTGTAGAGGATACAACAAGCCGTACGGTTACACATACCTCAGATAAGGATACTATCCTTAATACTACCGAAAGTAACCTTTCAAAGGACTTTGATACCATCTACAAAACCGGTTATGAGTTCGTTGGTTGGAATAACGGTACAGCATATAACGCAGGCATACGTTATTCCTCTGAGATGCACAAGATCCCCAAGTGGTCTGTTCCCGAAACAGATGTACTTTATGCTGAGTGGAAGCCTAATACCTTTACTGTTAAATACTATATCGACGGTATTGAGCTGACCGATGACAATTATACCTTCTGGGGTATAACCGATTATGCAGGCAGTGCATATATGCCCCGTACACATACCTACGGCAAGGCATCCGACAACGATGACCAGCTTGCAAGTGCGGCATATACTATCTCACCTTGGTATTATAACCCCGACTTTACAGGCTCCGTTGTTAAGACCATTGCAGCCGATGCATTCTCTTATGATGCAAACGGCAGGGATTATGTGATCAAGCTTTATGCTTACAGTACTCCCAAACAGTATGCACACCGTATGTATCCTAACGGCGGTACGTTTACCCTTACTGCCGGCGGTACTTACACGGATTATAAGGCATTCACTACAACATATAACGAAGTAGGCGATCTTACAACTCTCTTTACAGCTCTTGAGCGTCCCGGTTATACGTTTATCGGCTGGAACACTGTTAAAGATGGAACAGGTGATTACGTATCCTACGAGAAGTTTAGCCTTCCTGCTAATACCTTTGATGTAGCGGATTCCTTCTATGCAATATGGGAACCCGATACATTCCCCATTGAGTATTACGTTGACGGTAAGCTTCTCACAAAGGAACTTGCCGATGAGATGGGTATTATAAACTATGATACTATAATCGCAACAGATACTCATACTTACGGTACTGCGACTGTTCTTACAAGAGTACAGCGTACCGGATATACCTCTACCGCAAGATGGTCCTATGATCCCAGCGGTACTCCTATCATTGCAGATCACACCATTACCAAAAACTATTGCTCATATGATGCCAACGGCGAAGATTATGTGATCAAGGTTTACTCCGTTACTACTCCCGACGATGTTCAAGTAGTATTCAGAACACCTGACGGCACAAGCGTCGGAGCAACTAACCTTAACGCATATTTCGGTATCGATAATGCTTGGCCTATGGTTGATTATGACCAGACGTATGTTCTTCCTACCGAAACCCTGAGACCCGGTTATCATCTGGCAGGCTTCTATTCGGATACAGCTTGTACAAAGCGTATTTACGAGGTTAATCCTGCTGATTTCATAACCACCTATAACCGGGGAACTGAGTATACCAACTATAACGTATATGTTAAATGGGAAAAGGAAGAAACCACGGTTCCCACAGGCTCCATCGACCTGGGCGTAGGCGCAACAGGTGTTTCTACCGAGTTTATCGAGGTAGACGATATCCGTTACGGTATCTACGCTCAGAGCTATCCCAACGTTACCATTATAGGTGACAAGGATTCAACAAACTACGTTCCTCCCAAGGTTGAATACTTCCTTGTAGAGAACGGAACGATGACCTTGGATGAGGTAGTAAACGTAAACGATGACCGTTGGATCCCTGCCGAAAACGGCGTACCCTTCAGCCTTGAAGGTACCCCCGACGGTGAGTACGTTATGTACGTTCGTCTCACCGACGACCAGGGCAACGAAAACTTCATCTCCTCTCAAAGATTCGTTATTGATAACGTAGCTCCCGACTTCGTAGAGCTCGAGGGCGGCGAATACTGCTTCAACGAAGACCTTGAAAGTGAGCTTGCCGGCGGTTACACCTTCACCGTTGTGGAGAAGTATCCCGACAAGATCACTATCAATGACGATGTGCAGACCTTCGTACAGCTCCAGCTTGAAAACGATTACACACTCCCCGGCTCCGAGGGCGGTGCTGATTATACAGTATATGCTAAGGACAAAGCCGGAAACGAAACCACCGTTACAGTTAAGATCTATAACTGTCATAACTGGACAGAGTGGTATATCGAAAACGCAGAAGACTGTCTCAACGACGGTAACGACCGCCGTGACTGTCAGCGCTGCGGCGAGATTGATACACAGGTCCGTCCCGCACTCGGTCACGATTGGGAGGCAACAACCTACACCTTTACCGATGACGGCAAATCCTGTGTAGCGGTAAGAATTTGTAACCGTGATGCTTCTCACGTTGAGAGCGAAACAGCTACCGTGGATAACGGTCAGGTTACATTCGAGCGGACTACGGAGCCTACCTGTATCGATGACGGTGAAACTACCTATACAGCAGATTTCGTAGCAGACTGGGCACCCGAGAACCCCACCAAAACAGTTGCGGATATTGACTCTCTCGGCCATACCGAAGGCGAAGTAGTAGTAGAAAACAACGTAGATCCTAAATGTATTGAAACCGGTTCTTACGACAATGTAGTATACTGTACCGTATGTAAGGTTGAGCTTAGCAGAGATACTGTTACAGTTCCCGCAACCGACCATAAGTGGGGCAAGACAACATACGTTTGGGACGGCTATACAAAGTGTACAGCTACAAGAATCTGTGAATACCAGACAGGAATAGCGTGTACAGAAACCGAAACTACTGAGAACATTACCGATGAGGTAACTATACCTCTTGTATGTAATGATGACGGTGAGCGTACATATACTGCACACTTCGTGAATGAGTGGGCAGGCGAGTCTACAACAACAGAGGTTATACCTGCAGAACCCGATAATGTTAATGTACACGAAGAACCCGAGTTAACAATCGTTGAGGATACTGCAACATGTATCAAAGACGGTGAGAAAACAATATACTGGGAATGTCAGTTATGTGGTTTAATGGGTGAATATACAGAATTCAGCCCCGCAACCGGACACAACTGGGGCGAGACCGTATATACATGGAACTGGGAAGCAGAAGACGGTAAAGTGATCTGTACAGCAACCAGAAAGTGTTCTAACAACACAACGGCCGAGTGCGAACAGGCGAAACCCTCCGAGGCAACTGCAGTAGAGGACACCTATGTAGCTCCCAACTGTACAGAGGCAGGCTCCGAGGATTATTATGCTCCCTTTGATGATGAGCATGATTGGACAGAGCCTCAGACCGAAACCAAGGTTATTCCCGCTCTCGGTCATACCGACGGCGAGCCTGTTGAGGATGCGACAACCCTCAAGAAAGCTGAATGCGGAAAAGACGGTTCCGTTGATGTGGTAAAACACTGTACCGTTTGCGGTGTTGAAACCTACAGACAGGCACAGCGTATTCCTACCATTCAATCATCCGAACAGGGCGGTCACACTTGGAGCGAATGGATCGTTTCCAAGCCCGCAACCTACTTTGAGGCAGGCGAAGAGTACAGATATTGTACTAACGCTGAGATCTTCGGCAATCCCGACAGATTTATTGATTGTTGCTCAAAGGAAACCCGTGAGATCCCCGCACTCAAGGACAGCACAGTTCCTGAAGTATCCGTTACAGCACCCGATCACGCAATCACCGACACAAAGGTTGATTACGATAAGGACGGTACTGCTGTTACCATCACCGCAAGTGATGCTGACAGCGGTCTTAAGTCTGTAACCTACACCGTAACCAAGGACGGCGTGGTTATCGAAACCGTTGAAGCTGAAATTGCAGACGGTAAGGTAAATGTAACATATCCCGTAAACATCAACGGTGAGTATGTAATTACCGTAACCGCTGTTGATAAGCTGAACAACGAGAGAACAGTGGCCTCGGATAGGATAGTTATCGATAATGTTGCCCCCGATGCAACTCTCACACCTTCTGCAAGTGTATCAAACGAAAAGGTAACAGTAACGGTTGAAGCAACAGATAACCTCTCCGGTATAAAGGATGTAGAATACTACATTTCTACAACTCCTGTTGAGGATACAGATACGATCACCGACTGGAACTACGTTACCGACGGTGCGATTGCCGTTGAGGCAGAGGGAGACAACTACGTATATGTCAAGGTAACTGATAACGCAGGTAACGAAAAGATCGTACCTTGCGATAAGATCACACTTGACTATACCGATCCTACTATTAGAGTAACCGTAACAGATGCTGATAATACAGCTAATGTTATTGACTCTACCACTGCTTATAACGCAGCGCCCGAGAACAAGTTCACCAACGAGGATGCACTTGTAACCATCGAGCGCGAGAGTGAAAACGATACCGTAGGCTACATTACAGTAGTTCCTTATACCGGTACCGTTCTTACCGAGGAAGAGCTTGACGCACTTGAAGGCTGGACCGAAGGACTTACAACAGAACTTACCGGGGATGGCAAGTATGTTGTATACGTTAAGACCACCGACGAGGCAGGCAATACGGTTTACGTTAATACCAATGTTATCGTAATTGACACTGAAAAGCCTGTTATCAGCGAGGATCTTGAAGAACTCTACTGTGCTACAGAAAGCGTAACCTTCTTCGCAGGTGACAACTACGAAGGCGTTACCGTTGAGATCGACGGTGTTAAGATTGAAGCTGACGTAAACGGCGGTTATACCGTATGCGGAAACGACGGTACACCTCAGACCATCAAGGTAACAGACCTTGCAGGTAACGTAACCGAGTTTGTAATTCAAGTTTACAAGAACCATACGCCCGGCGAAACAGTAATCGAAAACAATGTTGATCCTACATGTACAACAGAAGGTTCCTACGATAACGTAGTATACTGTACTGTATGTAAAGCAGAGCTTTCAAGAGAAACAGTGACAGTTCCTATGCTTGCTCACACCGCAGGCGAGCCTGTAGTGGAAAACGAGAAGGCAGCAACATGTACGACCGACGGCTCCTATGACATAGTAGTATACTGTACGGTATGTGATGCAGAGCTTTCAAGAAAGACAGAGAAGGTACCCGCAAAGGGACATACCGCAGGCGAATGGGTTGTAGAAAGCAACACACCTGCAACATGTACAGAAAACGGTGCGATCATCAAGGCACAGTACTGTACCGTATGTAACGAAAAGCTCGACGAGACAGTACAGATCCTTCCCAAGACCGGACACGATTACGAAGTAACCGACCATAAGGATGCAACCTGCACCGAGGACGGATACGACGTATACACATGTAAGAATGACGCAAGTCATACTTACACAGTTAAGATCGACAAGCTCGGTCACGACGAAATCGCACATGAAGCAAAGGCTCCCACATGTACCGAAATCGGTTGGGATGCATATGTAACATGTTCAAGATGTGATTACACAACCTACGTTGAGCTTCCCGCAAATGGACATCCCCAAAAGCACGGTTTCAAAGAAGTGATCGTCAAAGAGATGACTGACAACAAGGATGGTACCTACAGCGACGGTTTATACTATGTAATTGAATACTGTAAGGTTTGTGACCATGTATTTAGCAAAACCGAATACACGCTCCATCCCGTAGCACAGAATGTTGAATCCGGTAAGCTTTATACCACTCTTGAAGAGGCGTTAAACGAAGCACTTGCAGGAAATACCGTAAAGCTCGTTGATGATCTTTGCGGTGATCTCAGCGTAGAAAATGTTCTTGCAACTACTCCGGGATATCTTGACCTTAACGGACATATTCTTGAGACGAATACCATCAGCGCTGGCTTCTCAACACACATCATTGACACCTCTGTGGGTAACAAGGGTCACTTGATCGTAGAATCAGAGAATCAGAAGATCAATCCCTCCAACTGTGATCTTCCCATCTACGTAGCTTACACAGCCGCAGACGGAACCGTAAAGGATGCATACCGCTTCTTTGACAACATTAAGCTTCAGCAGCTTACGCCCGAGTTTACAACCGATACTGCCACCGGATCTAAGTTTGTGTCTGTGACCTTCAGACCCATTATCGACGATACCGCTACAACGAAGGAGCTCTTTGCAGACGGTGCTGCCGATAACCATATCAAGTTCGGCGTTGTATTCAAGGTAACCAAGGCAGACGGAACCACTTCTGAAATGATGCATTGGATCTGTCAGGACAGCTTGGTAAAGACGGTATATACCAACAACAGAGCATTTATGGTAACGCTTACCGGTATTGAAGCATATCAGACAATTACCATCGGATCGGTATTGATATCCGAGGATCTTGGAGTAGAAATGACAACCTATGAAAAGAACGGAGAGATCATTTCAACGATCGGTACATATGACATAGCTACCGGAAAAGCAATCGAAGCGTAAGGAGGTTGATTGATAATGAAGAAAGTTTATATTAAACCTGAACTCGAAGTGATCGATCTCACTGCGAAAGAGCTGTTGATGGATACACGCGACCCTATACTCGACAACCACTTCGGTCTCGATATCGGGGGAGATGAAACCGACGTATCCCTGCCCGAGGGCTGGATGTGAGAAAGATTCCTTGGAATCTTTCTCAATGATATCCGTTCCGCAGGTGAACGGATGATATACCTTCGGTATTATATCGCGCGACCGCGATGATATACGCTACGCGTATTAAGGAACGGATATTATATCACATTTGCCAAGGGCAAATATATCATACGGCAAGCCGTATATCATATTGCGTAGCAATATATCATTTATAAACCAAAGACCCCACTCTCATCACACGAGGGTGGGGTTTTAGTATTTAACAGAAGCTTTCTCAATGACAGCGTTCTGCGAGGAAACGGATATTATATCATTTATTTCATAAAAACTATTGACAAATGTTCATATTTGTGCTATACTTCTTTCATAATTTACCAAGCTAAAGCGATAAAGGAGATCAAATTATGAAAAAGATTTTAGCATTCATTCTTTGTGCGATGATGGTATTCACCATGTTCGCATGTCAGGCACCCGCAACCACAGATGATCCCATTGATACAGGTGATGCAGTAGAGACCGCAGGTGATCTTGCAGCCGTTAAGGAGGCAGGCAAGCTCGTTGTCGGTATGACCGACTACGCTCCCATGAACTTCAAGGACGACGACGGCGAATGGACCGGTTTTGATACTGAGTTTGCAGAGGCATATGCTGCGAAGCTCGGCGTTGAGGTTGAGTTCATCATCATCGACTGGGATAACAAGTATACCGAGCTTGAGGCTAAGTCCATCGACTGTATCTGGAACGGTATGACCATCACCGAGGAAGGCAAGCTCAACGCTTCCATCTCCGCTCCTTATGTTAAGAACGCACAGGTAGTCGTTATGGCAAACGATAAGGTTGCTGACTATGCTGATACCGCTGCTATGGCAGATCTCAGCTTCGCCGTTGAGAACGGTTCTGCCGGTGCAGATGCTGCAACAGAAGCAGGCTTTGAGGACGTGATCGCAGTTCAGGATCAGGCAGCGGCTCTTCTTGAGGTTGCATCCGGTTCTGTTGACGCTTGTATCATCGACATTACCATGGCAAACGCTATGACAGGCGAGGGCACAAGCTATGCTGATTACGGCTATGCTGTTGAGCTTTCCGCAGAGGAATACGGCGTTGCATTCCGCAAGGACTCCGACATGACTGCTGATTTCAACGCATTCATGGCAGAGGCAATGACCGACGGTACTCTCGACGCTCTGGCAGAGAAGTACGAGTTGACACTGGTTAAATAGTTCGTAATTAAAATGAAGAAATTCGGCTGTAGTCGAATTTCCACCTTCATTCTTCATTCTGCATTCTGAACTCTGCATATATTAGTTAATAAAAGCTACCGGCAGTAGGCTCATGCTTGCTGTCGGTATGTGTGTGAAAGGACATATTATACATAATGTTTTTAAAAGTAACCTTAAGCCTTCTTGAGGGCTTCGGCAAGACGCTTGAGCTTTTCGGAGTGACGCTTCTCTTTGCCTTACCCCTCGGACTTATCTTTAGCTTTGCCTCGATGTCAAAGTTCAAGCCATTAAAATGGCTTATGAAGACCTTTATCTGGATCATCCGCGGAACACCCCTTATGCTCCAGCTTATCATCATCTACTACGGTCCCGGACTTTTGGGCTCATGGGCGACTAAGCTTTTGGCGCAGTATCCCACCATGGATATATTTCTGCCAAATTTCTTCCTTGACGGAGTAGAAAAGATACTGTTTCCTATAGTGACCTGGTTTTCGGGCTGGACCGTATGGGACAGATTTTTCGCCGTTTCGGTGGCGTTTGTCATAAACTACGCCTGCTACTTTTCCGAGATATACCGTGGCGGTATCGAATCCATCAGCTACGGACAGTATGAGGCGGGACAGGTGCTTGGTATGACCAAGATGCAGGTATTCTTCCGTGTTGTGTTGCTTCAGGTATTTAAGCGTATCCTTCCTCCTATCTCAAACGAGGTCATTACCCTTGTCAAGGATACATCCCTTGCCCGTATGATCTCGGTATACGAGATAATCTGGGCGGGACAGGCGTTTATCAAGTCTGACGGACTTCTCTGGCCTCTGTTCTACACAGGTGCATTCTATCTGGTGTTCAGCGGACTTCTGACCATAATGTTCGGTAAGCTTGAGAAGAAATTAGATTATTTCAGAGGTTAAGACTATGGCAATGCTTGAAGTAAAAAATATATATAAATCCTTCGGCAAAAACGAAGTCCTAAAGGGAATAAACTTTGAGTTGCCCGAGGGAAAGGTAATATCGATAATCGGATCCTCCGGTAGCGGTAAAACAACACTTTTGCGCTGCATCACAGGACTTGAAACAGCAGATAAAGGAATAATTACCGTTGACGGACATACAACCTTTAACGGAGAAGAAAGGATTAAGCTCACAAAGAGCCAAAAGCGAGAAAATCAGCTTGCGACAGGACTTGTTTTTCAGTCCTTTAACCTCTTTCCCCAGTATACAGTCCTTGATAACGTGCTTTTGGCAAAGAAGCTGATACTCAAAGAGGAGATCAAGTCAAAAAAGGCAAGGAAAGAAGCATACGCAAAGATCGTGGAGGATGCAAAGAGCATTATCGCAAGCGTTGGTCTTG
>JAFQHD010000233.1 GCA_017398145.1 Clostridia bacterium | reverse complement strand
GCACCTACAAGTTTGACAAGGTATATGACGATGCCAAGATCAGAGATTATGCAGTTGAGGCTATGAAATGGGCTATGCAGAACTCTATCATATCCGGTACGGGTGTAGAGGGCAAGGAGATCATCGTTGACCCTTGGGGTACAGCTACAAGAGCACAGGCAGCCCAGATAATTACGATGTACCTTAAGTTCACCGAGAAGGATATGCCTGCAGTAACAGGTCTTACCATAAACGGCAATCCTATCGAGAGCTACACTATCGTTTACGGTGCAGAGAATCCCTCTGTTAAGAATGCGCAGGAAGCGGCAGAATCTCTCAAGGAATATATCGAGTCTGCAACAGGCTTCAGCCTTGATATAGCCGACGACAGTCAGGAGCCCGAGGGTCGTGAGCTTCTCGTAGGTAAGACCAACCGTGAGACCAAAGGTCTTGTAACTGTAGACCGTGACGGTGAAGATATCTGTTCTTTTGAGATCAGCGTACAGGGCAACTTTGTAGTTATCGCAGGTAAGAGCGATGAAGAAAGACACGAGGGCACACAGTTTGGCGTATATGCATTTGCCGAGGAGATACTTGATGCAGAGTTCTTCTCCGGTGACATCAAGGTATATAATACTGTAAGAGACAGAAATATCCCTAACGGCTATGAGTTCAAGGACGGCCCCGGACTTGAGTACCGCGTTGTATACTGGACCGGTGTAAGCGACGAGCTTTCCACGGGCGAGCCCTTTAACCGTAAGGGTATGTCCCACAACCTTTGCGAGCTTGCAGAGCAGGGCGGTCCCAGAGATCCCGACCCCTGTCTTACCGACGAAAAGAATCTTGAGACCATCGAAAAGAATTTCCTTAAAATGCTTTCTCCCGAAGTTGAGGCGGTTTGGGTATGCCAGAACGATACCACGAACGGTTTCTGTAAGTGTGAGAACTGCAAAGCGGTATATAACGAGGGCGGCGGCAGAAGCGCGACCCTTATGCATATGGTAAACAGACTTGCTAAGGCTGCTGAGGAAGCGGGTTATCCCGACGTGGATATCTGGACTGCGGCGTACGAATATTCTGTCAAGCCGGTAAACTTCAAGCTTGACGACAACGTAGTCGTTTACTATTGTCCTATCCGTAATTGCACAAGCCATCCTTATTACGAAAAGACAAACTGTGATCTTAACAAAACTATGTCGGAGAATATAGAAGGCTGGGATAAGATAACCAAGAAGATGTATACCTGGGACTACTCCAGCAACTTCACCTATAGCCTTTCGCCTATGCCTTTGACCAAGGTATTCCGTGAGAATATGAACTGGTTCTATGAAAAGGGTATCAGAGGTGAGTTCAACAACGCGCACGACGCAAGAGTAGGTGAGTTTGAACGTCTTAAGGCATATATTCTCGCTGAGCTTCAGTGGGAGCCTACTATGGATGAGGATACCTACCGTGGTAAGATAGCAGACTTCCTCGACGTATACTACGGTCCCGGCGGTAAGTATATAAACGAATATATCAAGCTTACCGAGGAGCTTTCCGACAAAAACTGTTTCAGTTATAATGCGCCTCCTTCAAGTATTATAACAAACGAGGATGTTCTGGCAAACGCAGATAAGATCGCAGCTATGTGGGATGCGGCAGAGGCGCTCTGTGAAAACGAGACCCAGTACAGACGTATCCGCGAATCCCGTTCCTCCTGGACATATATGTATCTCGATGCTCTCCATACCCGGACCTACAAGAACGGTACCGATGCAGACAGAGCAAGCTACGAGGCTCTTGCAACAGAGTTCTACAATGAGGTCAAGGAATATGACTTCCATTGGACGGAGAACGGCAAGGATATCAATTTCGATCCTGCTAAGTCTCCCATTGCCTGGTAATGACAAAATATTCAAAAAGTCCGCTTCGGCGGACTTTTTGAATATATTAAGAATTTTTTGAAATTTTGATTAATATTTCATAAGAATATTGACCAATAGATGATAATTTGGTACAATATCTACAAAATATCCCGAAAGGAAAAGAAATATGAAAAGATTACTTATTTCCCTTATTGCGGTAATACTGCTTTGTTCTATGGCGGTAGGCGTATCAGCCGACTGGAACAACCCCTTTAAGGACGTGAAGGAAAGCCATTGGTATTACGACGCAGTAAAGACTACCGTAGAAAAGGGTATCTTTAACGGTATGACCGAGAATACCTTCGTACCTAACGGCAAGATGACAAGAGCTATGTTTATGACAACTCTTGCAAATCTGGTAGGCGCCGAGGTAGGCGAATATACCGGTCTGCCCTTTACCGACGTAAAGGCAAGCCATTGGTATGCACCCT
>JAFQHD010000232.1 GCA_017398145.1 Clostridia bacterium | reverse complement strand
TGTGAAGAAAAAGACATTCTTCTTATGATAGATGAGGTCCAGACAGGTAACGGCAGAACAGGTAAACTCTACGGCTATATGAACTATGATATCAAGCCCGATATCTTCTCCACAGCCAAAGGGCTTGGCGGAGGACTTCCCATCGGTGCCACCGTTCTGGGTGACAAGTGTAAGGAGGTCTATACCCCCGGCTCTCACGGTTCAACCTTTGGCGGCAATCCTATTTCAGCTGCCGCTGCATGTAACGTTTTCTCCCGTCTCACCCCGGAATTCCTTAAGGGAGTTGAAGAGAGAAACGCTATTATCGTAAATGCCTTAAAGGATCTTGACGGTGTAGAAGAAATAAGCGGTCTGGGTCTTATGATAGGCATTAAGTGCAAAAAGGAAGCTAAGGAAATTATGCTTGGTTGTCTTGAAAAGGGCCTTATGGTGCTTACCGCAAAGGATAAGGTAAGACTGCTTCCTCCTCTCAATATCGATACAGAAACATTAATTAAAGGACTTAACATATTAACGGAGGTCATTTCCCGATGAAACATTTACTTAAACTTATGGATCTCACCAAAGAGGAGATCACAGAAATACTTAACCTTGCCGACCAGCTCAAATATGAGAAGAAAAACGGCATCGAGCATCATATTCTTAATGGAAAGACTCTCGGTATGATATTCCAGAAGTCCTCTACCCGAACCCGCGTATCCTTTGAGGTCGGCATGTACGATCTCGGCGGCTCTGCACTCTTCCTTTCTTCAAACGATCTTCAGATCGGCAGAGGCGAGCCTGTAGAGGATACTGCACGTGTTCTTTCCCGATATCTTGACGGTATCATGATCCGTACCTTTGAGCAGGCAGAGGTTGAAGCCCTTGCCGAGTACGGCTCTATTCCGATCATCAACGGTCTTACCGACTATGCACATCCCTGCCAGGTGCTGGCAGACCTTCTCACCATCCGTGAGCATAAGGGTGTTATTGAGGGCAACAAGCTCTGCTTTGTAGGCGACGGTAACAATATGGCAAACTCCCTTATCGTAGGATGCATCAAGATGGGTATGAAGGTTTCCATCGCTTGTCCCGACAACTATCGTCCCGATCCCGAAATTATGAAGTGGGCAGAGGAAAACGGTGAGTTTGAGTGTACCTCCGACATACTTAAGGTGGCTGAGGGTGCAACAGTTCTTTATACCGACGTATGGGCATCCATGGGTCAGGAGGGCGAAAAGGCAGAACGCGAAAAGGCGTTTGCCGGCTACCAGATCAACGATGCTGTTATGGCTGTAGCTGCACCCGACGCTATGGTGCTTCACTGTCTCCCTGCACACCGCGAGGAAGAGATCACAGCAAAGGTATTCGAAGAGCACGCAGACGAAATATTTGACGAAGCGGAAAACAGACTCCACGCACAGAAAGCTGTGCTTGTTAAACTGATGGGTAACAAATGATAGATATTAACTTTAAAAACGACGAAGCAGCGGTTTACGCTTTCAAAAAGCTCTACGGCTCTTACGGCTACAGTAAGTTCAGAATGAGCCGCTTTGAGGAATACGACCTCTATGCTTCAAACAAGAATTTTCTTGTAAGTGACAACGTAATAACCTTTACCGATACCAACGGTAAGCTTTTGGCTCTCAAGCCTGACGTTACCCTGTCTATAGTAAAGAATACAGATCCCGAAAAGAACGGCTTACAGAAGCTCTATTATTCGGAAAACGTCTACCGTGTGGCTGCTAAGACCCACGAATACAAGGAGATAATGCAGGTAGGTCTTGAGTGTATAGGCGAGCTTGATGACTATGCTGTTACAGAGGTGATAACCTTGGCGGCAAAGTCTCTTCAAATGCTTGATCCCGACTATATTCTTGACCTGTCCCATATGAGCTTTGCTTCAACTTTACTCTCGGATATTCCGGGTAAGCAGAAAAAGCAGATAATGAGCTTTATGGCAGAGAAGAATATCCACGGTTTAAAGAGCCTTGATATTGACGCTGATATTACCGAAAAGCTTATCGCCCTTGTTTCTATATACGATAAGCCCGAAGCAGCTTTGGAAAAGCTTTCCGAGCTTAACATAAATGACGAGGCTGTAGCCGAGCTTGCGACCCTTATTGCCGCTCTTACCCCCTCGGGAGTAGCAGAGCATATCCGTTTTGACTTTTCTGTTGTTTCGGATGAAAGCTACTATAACGGAATCACCTTTGCGGGATATGTTCACGGCGTTCCCACCAGAGTTCTCTCAGGTGGACGTTACGATAACCTTATGAAGCGTTTTAAGAAGAACTGCGGAGCTATCGGCTTTGCCATCTATATGGATGCCCTTGACCAGCTTCTCTGCGACAAGGATTTTAACGAGGTCGATACCGTTGTTATTTATGACGATACTACCGATATCGTTGCTATGTCAGCCCTTGTTGACGAGCTAAACCGTAAGGGTGAAAAGGTCAAGGCTGTAAGAGAATTACCCCGCGGACTTAAGTATAAAAACATAGTTGAAATGGGAGGTAACGCATAATGATAAACGTAGCACTTCCCAAAGGACGACTGGGTGAAAAGGTTCTTGCAATATTTGAGGAGGCCGGATACAAGTGTCCCTCTATCCACGAGCAGAACCGCAAGCTTATATTTGAAAACGAAGAAACGGGAGTAAGATACTTCTGGGTAAAGCCCTCTGACGTTGCGATATACGTAGAGAGAGGTGCTGCAGACGTAGGTGTCTGCGGTAAGGATATTCTTCTTGAGTATTCTCCCGACGTGTACGAGCTTCTTGATATGGGTATGGGCAAGTGCCGTATGGCAGTTGCCGCAAAGAAGGATTTTCACGATAACACCAGCCGTGCGCTTATCGTTGCCACCAAGTTCCCCAATATAGCAAGAGATTACTATATGAAGCAGGGAAGAGATATCGATATAATCAAGCTTAACGGCTCTATCGAGATAGCTCCTATTCTCGGTATGTCCGACGTTATCGTGGATATCGTGGAGACGGGCAAGACCCTTCTTGAAAACGATCTTTGTCCCTACGAGGACATAGTTCCCATAAGCGCACGCTTTATTGCCAACAAGGCAAGTCATAAATTCAAATACGATGCTATCACCTCACTTGTAGGCAAGATAGCAGACTATGTAGAAGGTAACAAATGATAAAGATATATGAAAAGGCAACGATGAAAAACGAGGATATTTTCATCCGTTCTACATCATCCCCCGATATATGCGATATCGTTGCGGATATTATATACAATGTCAGAAAGAACGGCGACTCTGCCATCAAGGAATACGCCAAAAAATTTGATAGATGCGACCTTACCTCTCTTGAAGTAACTGTCGAAGAGCTTGAAGAAGCATGGAACTCTGTAGATAAAGAGTTTATTGCAGTTATGGAAAGAGCAAAGGAAAATATAGTTTTCTATCACGAGCATCAGAAGCGCGAGGGCTTTAAGCTTGAAAAGGAGGACGGAGTTATCCTCGGTCAGAAGATTATACCCGTACAGCGTGCAGGACTTTACGTTCCCGGCGGTACTGCGGCTTACCCCTCATCAGTTCTTATGAACGCGCTTCCTGCAAAGATAGCGGGAGTTGACGAGATAATAATCACCACACCTCCAAACGCAGAGGGCAAGGTAAATCCCATCATCCTCTGTGCTGCAAAGATAGCAGGCGTTGACCGTATCTTCAAGATGGGCGGAGCGCAGGCTATCGCGGCTCTTGCTTACGGTACAGAGTCTGTACCCAAGGTTGACAAGATAGTAGGACCCGGCAACGCATTTGTAGCGGAAGCTAAAAAGCAGGTTTTCGGTGTAGTCAATATCGATATGATAGCAGGACCAAGCGAAATTCTTATAGTTGCTGACGGCACCTGTGACCCCGTAAAGGTAGCGGCTGATATGTTAAGTCAGGCGGAGCATGACCGTATGGCATCCTCAGTTCTTGTAACCGACTCCCGTGAGCTTGCCGACAAGGTAAGTGTGGAGTTAGAGCGACAGCTTGATCTCTTACCCCGTGTAGAGATCGCAAGAACTTCCATCGATAATAACGGCAAGATCATCATATGCCGTGACATAGACCAGTGTATCGATATAGCCAACGCTATAGCTCCCGAGCATCTTGAGATATGCGTAGACGAGCCTATGCCTTATCTTGACCGTATCCGTAATGCAGGCTCTGTATTCTTGGGCAAGAACACTCCCGAAGCACTGGGTGACTATTTTGCAGGAACAAACCACACCCTGCCTACAGGCGGTACTGCAAGGTTCTCCAGCCCCCTGTCGGTGGACGACTTTGTAAAGAAGTATTCATATACCTACTATACCGACACCGCACTTCAAAAGGTGGCAGAGGATATTGAATATTTTGCAGAGCGAGAAGGACTCTCAGCGCATGCGAGATCGGTCACTGTAAGAAAGAAGAAATAAGTAGGGGCGGATATTATCCGCCCGTTAAATGATAATAAAGAGCAAAACTATGAGTAAATACATGAGTTCAAGGTTCGATAACCTTGAAGCATATACTCCCGGTGAACAGCCGAGGGATATGCAGTATATAAAACTGAATACCAACGAATCCCCTTATCCGCCTTCACCTGAGGTTTTAGAGGCGGTAAACAGGGAAGAGGTCTCAAAATTAAATCTCTACCCCGACCCTACCGCAAAGGGATTAAAAAACAAGTTAGCCGACAGATACGGAGTTGAAGCAAAGAATATCTTTGTATCTAACGGCTCGGATGATATCCTTAACTTTGCTTTTATGGCGTTCTGTGACGATACAACAGGGGTCACCTATCCCGAGATAAGCTACGGTTTTTATCCCGTTTATGCGGATCTTTACCGCATTGATGCAAGGGCAGTAGCCTTAAAAGAGGATTTTTCCATAGACCCAAAGGACTATCACAACGCAGGACGTACTGTGGTTATCGCTAACCCAAATGCTCCCACGGGTATGCTGTTGTCGGTAGAGGATATTAAGGGTATTCTTGATACAAACAGAAACAACGTGGTTCTTATAGACGAAGCCTATATCGACTTTGGCGGTAAGAGCTGTGTGGAACTGGTAAATGAATATGACAACCTGCTGGTTGTCCGTACCTTCTCAAAGTCAAGATGTCTTGCAGGCGCAAGACTTGGCTTTGCTATAGCAAACGAGGGTCTTATAGCAGACCTTGAGAAGATAAAATATTCCACCAACCCCTATAATATCAACCGCCTTTCTCTTATTGCAGGAGAAAGGGCTATAGACAGCGATGACTATTACTTCGACCACTGCAAGGATATAATCGAAGCAAGGGAATATACGGTTACAGAGCTTAAAAAGAGAGGATTTACTCTCACAGATTCCTATGCCAACTTCGTCTTTGCAAAGCACGAAAGGGTAGGCGGTGAGGAGCTTTATCTTGAGCTTAAGAAGCGCGGTGTCCTTGTCCGTCATTTCTCAAAGGAAATAATAAAGGACTATAACCGTATTACAATAGGAACAAAGGAGCAGATGGCGGCTCTTATCTCTGCCATTGACAGTATATTATGAGAACATCCACTATAGAGCGTAATACCGCTGAGACCAAAATAAACCTTGCTCTGGCCCTTGAGGGTGGCGAGGTAGAGATCAACACAGGCTGCGGCTTTCTTGACCATATGCTTACCCTTTTTGCCCGTCACGGCAGATTCGGTCTTACACTTAAATGCGACGGAGACACAGAGGTTGACTACCATCATACCACCGAGGATATCGGAATCTGTCTCGGAAAAGCATTTGCCGAGGCTTTAGGCGACAAGAGGGGCATCAAGCGTTATGCAGATATCATTCTTCCTATGGACGAGACCCTTGTAATGGTGGCTCTTGATATCTCGGGCAGAGACTATCTCGGTTATGCCGTAGAGCTTCCTGCTAATAAGGTAGGTGACTTTGATACCGAGCTTGTGGAGGAGTTTCTTTTAGGTTTCGTGAGATCGGCAGGCATCACTCTCCACGTACGTCTTATCACAGGCAGAAACACACATCATATCATCGAGGGTATCTTCAAGGCTCTCGGACGGGTTATGGCAGAGGGCTGTTCTATCGACGAAAAACACAGGGACGAGATCCCGTCCACCAAGGGAGTTTTATAAAATGGTTGCAATAATTGACTACGGTGTAGGAAATTTATTTTCTCTTAAAAGCTCTCTTTCCTTTATTAATGTGGATGCAGTTGTTACAAGTGACCCGTCTGTCATAGCAAGTGCAAGCCATATCATCCTTCCCGGTGTGGGAGCTTTTCCCGATGCTGCGGCAAAGCTCAAGGCTACAGGATTGATAGATGTAATTAAGGCCGAGGTTGCAGGCGGCAAACCCCTTTTAGGTATCTGTCTCGGTATGCAGATGCTCTGTTCGAAAAGCTTTGAGTACGGCGAATGTGAGGGTCTTGACTTTGTACCCGGTGAGGTTGTGGACATGACTCCTGAATTACCCGACGGCTTAAAGGTTCCTCATATCGGTTGGAACGCACTTAGGTTTAAGGGTGAAAAGAGCGAGCTTTATAAATACGTAAATGAAGGTGACTGTGTGTACTTTGTACATTCCTTCTATGCCAAGGCGGACGCTGACTGTATTACCGCAACAACAGAATACGGCATAGAGCTTACCGCATCCATTGAGAACGGTAACGTGTACGGAACACAGTTCCATCCCGAAAAAAGCGGCAAGGTAGGACTTAATATCCTTCGTGCCTTCTGCGAGATCGGAGGTAAGGCATGATAATTCTTCCCGCAATAGACTTATACGATGGCAAGGCGGTTCGTCTTTATAAAGGTGACTATAATCAAATGACTGTCTATTCCGACAATCCTCCCGAGTTTGCCCGTGATTTTTATAACAAGGGTGCCACCTGGATGCACCTTGTAGACCTTGAGGGTGCAAAGGAGGGAACGACCCCCAACCTTGAAACCATAAAGAAGATCGTCTCTGCTACAGGACTTAAAGTTGAGGTAGGCGGCGGTATCCGTAATATGGAAACGGTAAAGAAATATATAGATATCGGTGTTTCCCGTGTTATTCTCGGTACTGCCGCAGTCAAGGACAGAGCATTTCTGCTTGAAGCGGTAAAAAACTACGGTGACAAGATAGCTGTTGGTGTAGACATCCGTGACGGCATCGTTGCAATTAAAGGCTGGACAGAGCTTAGCGGTCTTGACTGCTTTGACTTTTGTCAAGAGTTACAGGACATCGGTGTAAAAACCGTTATCTGTACCGATATTTCAAAGGACGGAGCAATGCAGGGAACAAACCTTGAGCTCTACCGTCAGTTATCCGAGAGATTCAGTATTGATTTCGTAGCATCGGGAGGAGTATCCTCACTTGATGACGTCAGAGCCTTAAAGGAGATCGGCGTTTACGGAGCGATCTTAGGCAAAGCCATATACACAGGTGCAGTTGATGTTGCCGATGCCGTTAATATCACAAAGGAGGCTTGAAATGATCACAAAAAGAATTATTCCTTGCCTTGACGTAAAGAACGGCAGAGTGGTAAAGGGTATAAACTTTGAGGGTTTGGGAGACGTCAACGATCCCGTAACTCTCGGCAGATACTACAGCGACAACGGTGCTGACGAGCTGGTATTCTATGATATAACAGCATCAGCAGAGGGCAGAGCCTTATTTACAGATATACTTACAGAGGTAGCAAAGACAATATTCATTCCCCTGACCGTAGGCGGAGGTATCAACGAGGTCTCCGACTTTGAAAGAGTGCTTTCCTGCGGTGCAGACAAGGTAAGTGTTAATTCAGGTGCCATCCGTAATCCCGATCTTATAGGAGATGCGGCAAAGCGCTACGGTGACCAGTGCGTTGTTATCTCTATTGATGCCAAGCGCGTTGACGGAGTCTTCCGTGTTTTTGCCAAGGGTGGCAGAGAGAACACAGGCATGGAGCTTATCGAATGGGTCAAGCGTTGTGTCGGCTCGGGTGCAGGCGAGGTAGTGCTTAACTCTATTGATACCGACGGAGTTAAAAAAGGCTTTGACCTTGAAATGCTTGAAGCAGTATGTAACGTAGTGAACGTTCCTGTTATTGCCTCGGGCGGTGCAGGTAACATGAAGGACTTTGTGACACTTTTTAAGACCCTTCCCAAGGTAGATGCAGGACTTGCCGCATCCATATTCCATTTCGGTGAGGTAGCTATCCCCGATCTTAAGAAAGAACTTGCCGCAAACGGCATTACAATGAGGTTATAAAATGATTAAAATAGATGAGCTTAAATTTGACGAAAAGGGTCTTATCCCCGCAATAGTGGAGGATGCCGAAACAGGCAAGGTGGTTATGATGGCGTATATGAATGCCGAGAGCCTTAAGATATCAATGGAGGAGGGTATGACCTGCTTCTGGTCAAGAAGCCGTAAGTGCCTTTGGAGAAAAGGTGAGACCTCGGGCAACCGTCAGCATATCGTTTCCATCACAAGTGACTGTGACAACGATACACTTCTTGTCAAGGTAAAGAAGGACGGACCCGCCTGCCATACAGGTGCAGACTCCTGCTTCTTTAATCCCGTGTATGAGAGCGAGACCCTATCCGAGTTCTCCCTTGACAATCTCTATGAGATGCTCGTAGGCAGAAAGATAAACAAGCCCGAGGGCTCATATACCACATATCTTTTTGAAAAGGGAATCGACAAGATATTAAAGAAGGTGGGCGAGGAGTCTACCGAGGTCATTATTGCAGCTAAGGCAAACGACAAGGCAGAAACTATCTACGAGGTCGCTGACCTTTGCTATCACATTATGGTAATGATGGTGGAGATGGGAATTTCGGTTGACGATATCAAAAAGGAGCTTGCTTCCCGCCACGTAATAGACAAAAAGGTAAAACAGGAAAAAATGGTATAAATAATTAAACAGTCTTTGCAAGAGCAAAGGCTGTTTTTGATTATTCAACAAAAAATTACCAAATTATTGACAAATCTTATACATAATGTTATAATTAGGTTAACTAATTATATTAATTTCAACGAAAGGTTGGATGAAACTATGAGCAAACGTTTATTAGCTATGCTTCTTTGCGTTCTGATGCTTGTAAGTACGTTTCCCATCGGCATTTTTGCCGCAGCGGTAACGGGTCTGACAGGTAACGGAACCGAGGATGCCCCTTATGAGATCAGCTCGGCAGACGAGCTTGTCTTTGCCGCAGAAAGGCTGAATGCTTCTGATGCAGCTTACGTAGGAAAGTATTTCAAGCTGACGGCAGATATAGATATGTCGTCGGTTGAGAGCTTCCCTATGATTAACAGCTTTTCCGGTGAGCTTTATGGCAACGGCAAAACTGTAAGTAACTTAAAGATAACAGACAACTCGGGTGCAGTTGTTACAACAGATTACGGTATAGCATTTATACATAAGCTCTCGGGCAGAATCTGCGACCTGACCTTTGATAATGCTGTGATTTCTTCAAACGTAGACGCATCCGCCAACGGTAACTCAGGTGCGGCTGTTGTTGTAGCTGAGACGCTTCAGGACTCTATAGTATCAAGCGTTACCGTAAAGAATTCTCTTGTCGATACTCCCCTTGTTCCAAAGGCAGGCGGCATCGCTGCTCTTCACGCCCGCGCGGCAAAGAAGGGTACCGTTATCGGTATTATCCGTAACTGTGTAGTTGAGGATACCACACTTATCGGCGGTCCCCGTGCGGCAGGCAATAAGTACGGACTTATGATGGGCGGTATTGCAGGCTACAGCGCTACAAGTACCATTGAAAACTGCTTTGTAAAGAATGTTACCATGCAGGCGGCAAACGAGAACACCTGTCCCTTCTATGCCGCTATGATCGTAGGATATGCCGCAGGCGGTGAGATAAGCGGTAATGTTGCGGTAAGCGGTAAGATCGAGAGAACAAATGAGAATCAGCTCTTTACCACCGTTAAGGTGGGCGGTATGGTTTCTGCAAAGAACGCAACCTCCGGCGGTGCTATAACAAGCACCTATCCCAACCTTATGGATATCTTAAACAACCCCGAGATCCCCGCAGGTGCGGCTATTGCAGGCACAGATACCTCTGCGGCGGCGCTTAAGGCTATGGCTACCTATGTGGAGCTTGGCTGGGACTTTGACGATATCTGGACGATGGTTGGCGAATATCCCTCACTTAAGGATCCCAACGAAAAGGGTGCTCTTAAGCTTGAGGGTGCAGGTACAGATGAAGATCCTTATCAGATCGCAGACAAGGATGATCTTCTCTATGCAGTAGAGAATCTTAACAACAAGGACGAGCGTATTGTAGGCAAGACACTTAAGCTCACAGCTGACATTGATCTTAACGGTGTAAACTTTACACCTATCGAAAAGTTTGACGGTACAATAAACGGTGACGGACATACAATCAGTAACCTTACAATCGAGGACACCTCCACCGCCGATAAGGGTGCAGAATACCGTGTTGCGTTTATCCGTACAAATAACGGTACGGTAAAGAACCTTAATTTTGCTTCTCCCCGTATCTCCACCACCGCACTTTCCACAGGCGGTAACGCGGGTGCGGCGGTAATCGTAGGCGACAACGCCAACGGCTCTATGATATCGGGTTGTGTTGTAACAGATGCGGTGGTTTATGCGCCTCATCTTCCCAAGGCAGCAGGTATTGCGGTGCTTAACGCAAGAACCACCAATATCAATGCTACAATAAGCCGCTGTGTATTTGAGGGAACTCTGACATTAGGTCCCCGTGCGGGTAACTACGGCCCTATGGCAGGCGGTGTAGCGGCATATTCCGCAACCAGTACAATAGAATACTGTGTTGTAAATGCCGATATAATCTACAAGGGTAACGAATCTATCCAGAGCAGTAATATCTATGCAGGTATTATCTGCGGTTACTCTAACCGTGTGACCTACCGTTCAAACGTAGCATACGGCGGTTCGATAACTATTGACGGCGAGGTAGCGGATCAGAGACTTGCGGGCATATATGCTCCCATCTCCTTCGCACAGACTCCTATTACAAACATTTCCTGTGAGGATATCACCTTAAACGGTACAAAGATCGAAGCAAGCGACAACAATGGAACTCTCGTTACAGCCTTGGATCTTACAAAGCAGGAAACCTACGAAAATATAGGCTACAACTTCTATCTTTTCTGGGAAATGGGCGAAAAGTATCCTCTTCCCAAGAATCCCGACCCGAGCGCTCCCCTTGAGCTTGAGGGTACAGGTACAAAGGATGACCCCTATCTTATCGGGGATAGATATGATCTTCTCTATGCGGTAACATTCCTCAATTCCCGTGACGAGCGTATAGAGGGCAAGAACCTTAAGCTTACAGCCGATATCGACTTAAGTGGTGTAAGCTTTACACCCATCGACCGTTTTGTCGGTGTTCTTGACGGTGACGGTCATACCTTATACAACTTAACCATCAATGACAGCGCTACCGCAAATATGGGTGACAGCTACTGCGTTGCCTTTATCCGTACAAACAACGGTACTGTAAAGAACCTTAACTTTGCTTCTCCCCGTATCAGTACCACCGCACTTTCCACAGGCGGATATTCAGGTGCGGCGGTGATCGTCGGTGAAAACACAAACGGCTCTCTTGTTTCGGGATGTGTTGTAAGTGATGCGGTAGTTTATGCGCCCCATCTTCCCAAGGCTGCAGGTATTGCGGTGCTTAATGCAAGAACCTCTGGTATCAATGCTACCGTCAGCCGTTGTGTATTTGAGGGAACTCTTACCTGCGGTCCTCGTGAAGGCACCTACGGACCTATGCTTGGCGGTATTGCGGCATACTCTGCCACCAGTACCATAGAGTACTGTATTGCTGACTGTGATATCATTTACAAAGGAAATGATACCATAGTAAGCCCCAATATCTATGCGGCTATGATCTGCGGATTTGCAAACTCTGTAACCTTCCGCTCCAATGTTGCATACGGCGGCTCTGTTACCCTTGAGGGTGAGATAGCCGATCAGAGACTGGCGGCTATATATGCGCCTATCTCATACGGACAGGCACTTTCAAAGAATATTTCCTGCGACAACATTACCTTGGCAGGTGTAGCAGTAGAAAAGTCGGATAACAACGGAAGAATAGTTACCGCCGACGAGCTTATTCTCAAGGAAACCTATGAAAAAATAGGTTATAACTTTGATCTGCTCTGGACTATGAACGACGGTGAGGCTTATCCCGACAGATATCCCGTTCCCGTAATAGTAGACTATTCCAATAACCGTATAAACCGTCTTACCGCAAATATCAAGGGGGACGGCGGTACCGAGATCGGCTTCACCTTCCATTATCTTGAAGGCAAGGAAATGGCAGTTAAGGTAAGCGAAAGCGAGGACTTTGCAGATGCACTTACCTTTACAGCTGTAGGCGAGGGTAGTGTATACAAGGCAGATGCGGTCGGTCTTAAGAGCGCTACCACCTACTACTACCGTGCAGAGGGTGACGGCAAGACATCCGATGTGGGCAGCTTTACGACCGATGACGGTGAGCTTTCCTTTATCAGTATCTCGGACACCGAGGGTCAGAGCTTCAATGACGCTTCTCAGGCGGCAATTAATATTGCAGGCGCTCTGTATGCAAACTCTGATGCTGACTTTATCCTTCACTCAGGAGATATGGTGGATGATGCAAGAGGCGAAGAGGGCTGGCAGGATCTTATCTATCAGGCACAGGGGTCGTTACTTTCCAAGCCTATAGTTCCCACTTTAGGTGAAAAGGATAAGGACGGAATCCTCCGTCACTTCAATCTTGATAATACTTATTACAGCTTTGATTATGCAGACGCGCATATCATCGTTCTTGATACAAACACACTTAATGATGAACAGATAGCATGGCTCAAGAGCGACGTTGCGGCAACGGACAAGGAATGGGTGATCCTCAGTATGCATAAGGGTCCGTACACCTCGGGTCAGTTTGCAACAACGACTGAAGCAAACGAGCTTCGTGCGCTCTTTATAGACGAGCTTGACGATATCGGCATCGACCTTGTTATTCAGGGTCACGATCATATAATGGGTCATACCTATGACCTTCATAACGGCGAGACAACGTCACAGCCTGTTTATACAGAAACAATAAACGGCAAGCGTTTTGACTACACCGTCGACCCCGAGGGCGTTGTATATATGATGTCGGGTCTTATGGGAACAGAGTACGGCAAGCAGATGACCTCAGATGACCTTGACGAATATATCCTTAAGTTCTCACGCTCTGACGGACGCGGAAACGTACCTACATATGCCGAGGTTACCGTAACCGATGACCGTATCGAGGTAGCAACCTATGAGATCAAGGCTGATATGCAGCCTACGATGATCGAAGGCTTTGGTATTGACAAGGCGGTAGGTAAGCTTGAGAGAGTTATTGCAAGCGGTGATTATACTACCGCAAGAGATATGTTTAACGATCTTACCTCCGCACAGAAGAAGGAAGTAGGAAACTATGCTGAGCTTGTAGCGGCAGAGGGCGGAAACGCACTTAAGGATAACGGTGCGGCTTGGCTTGATGAAGCTGCAGCAGAGCGCCGCAGTATCGTTGTAACAAACGATTCTACAGTTGATTTTGAGTATGCTCCCGTACTTGTAAAGCTTGAAAATGCTCCGTCAAGGACTATGGCATTTTATACAACCGAGGGCGAAGCTCTGCCCTATGAGGTTGAATCCTATAATGCAAACGGCATATCAAGAGTATGGGTCAACGTTTCCCATATCGGAGCTGACGATGCCGCTACCCTTTGGGTATACTTCGGCGGTAAGTCTACAGAAGATGCCGATGCCGTATGGAATGACAGCTACGGCTTGGTTGAGCATTTTGACGATATATCCGATGCCGCAATGTACGGTAATGTAAAGACCAATACCGAAAACGGCGATGCGGTAGGTATATTTGACGGTAAGTCCGCTCTTACCTACGGTAGTGTTGGAGATGATTTCAACCACCTGTCCGTATCCGCCATCATACAGATGGAGGCAGGTACGGATATCCACAGATCGGGTATCGTTTCAAAGTACGAAAGAAGCAACCCCGACGGCAACAGCAGCTACACTCTCCGTGTTGACACAGACGGAAACCTTCTGAGCTTCTACGGTGCGACCTGGTGGCGTAATAATGAAGCTGTAATCGAAAAATACAATACCACCGAGATGATCGCAGACGGTCAGCCTCATCTTATTACTCTGTCCTATGACGGCTTTACCATCGAGACCTTCCTCGACGGTAAGTGTGTTGCCTGGGAGACCGTACTTATAGAGAACGCAACCTTCCTTGTACCCGAGATGCTTACCACCATCGGTGCATACTCCGATCTTGAACGACCCTTTACAGGTAAGATCTATGACGTACAGATAAACGGCGCCCGTCTGACAAACCAGTGGGAAGCCTTCAGATACGATAACTATTTCGGTGATGCTGTTAAAGTCGGCGAACCCGAATACAAGGATAGCTTCAGCTTTACCGTTGCTTCCGTGGACGGTAGAGCAGTAGGTATAGTAAGTCAAGACGCACTTCTTTCCACCGAGATCAACGGCGTATACGTTGAGCTTGGCAACGTTAAGGCAGGCAGATTTGACGTAGAGGTTCCTCACCCCGGTACAGGTGAATTTGAGATCACCGTTACCGCAGAAAATAACGGTAACACGTTAAGTGATACGGTTGTTATCCCCGCACTTGACGAAGAAGCTCCCGCACAGCCCGAGATAGGTATGGATGACGAGGATGATCTCTATGTCAACAGCGTTGCCGACAAGAATGATCTTATCGACGTAACCGTTAACGTAAACGAGTATATTCCTCTTACCTCCGACAACGCAAGCATTGCCGTTGGCAGTACGGAGGGCAAGACTCCTGCAGGCGTTGACCCCACAGCGGCAAGCTACAGTGAATTTACCGATAACCTTACGACTACCGTAGAGGACGGAACAAACCCCTACCAGATATTCAAGGTTACTCTTACCGACGAGGAGGCAGGCTACGGTGCTTGGCGATTTGCTTGGCAGGGAACAAGCGACAGAGAGCTTCACGCATATGCTTATGATGCAACCCTCGGCGAGTGGACTAAGATAACTTCCTCCGACGGTACGGGCGATATTGCAATGAATATCGAGATAAACGGAGCTCAGTACGTAGCAGACAACACACTTTACCTTATGATATTCCGCGGTCTTGGTCAGGAGTTTGCTGATATGACCTCCTTTATACCTACAGAGGATCAGTATGATTTCACTATGTTCTGGAACTCGGATACTCAGTATCTGTCTCAGTTTGCAGATAATATGGTATATCATCAGCACGAATGGATAGTTGATGTCTTTGATGAAAAGAAGGGTGTTATCACCTTTAACACAGGGGATGTATCCAACCGTACCAATCTTAATTACGAGTACAACTGGAAGGTAGTGGACGAAAGCTACAATATCTTTGAAGAAGCGGGTATACCCTATACCTTCTGTTGGGGCAATCACGATATAACCTATGACGGACAGCCCAACGAAACGAGATATTACAGAAGCTATTTCCCCACCTCCCGTATGGATGAAAACAAGGGTAGCTGGGAGGTAGCTTACGCTCCCGATCCCGCAGACGGAACTACGACCCGTGCTATGGCGTATAAGCAGACTATAGACGGCGCAAAGATAATGATCCTCTCCCTTGCATACAACCACAGACTTACCGAGTCTGATCTTGCCTGGGCAGAGCAGCTCTTAGCAGCTCATCCCGATTATACGGTAATGATAATTACCCACAACTACGCATCTAACTCTAAGATACTCGATACCAACATCCGTACACGCCTTACAGACGTTTATCCCAACGTCAAGATGGTACTCTGCGGACACCTTGACGGTACTGCGGTACATAAGGATCCTAACGGCAGCTTTGTTCTCCTTCAGGACTACCAGGGCGAGAGCGGCAAGGTAAAGCACGGCGGTAACGAGTTCTTAAAGATGATACAGTTTGACGTAGAAAACGATCTTATCTACTTCAACACCTATTCACCTCTTACCGGTGAGACACTTTCTCCCATAGGAAGCTCATTGGAAGCAGAGACAGAAGGTCTCTACCAGAAGAACGGTGACGAGTACGCTCTTAATATTCCTCTTAACGGCGACAAGACAAGAAGCTTTACTACAAGCGCTCTTACCCTGTCAAACGGCAATACGGCATTTACACAGACCGTTACAATGACCGAGGGTGAATCCCTTAAGGTTACTCCTATAGGGCTTGAAGCAGGCGTTGAATATCTCTACTATGCAACGCTTACCGACAGCAGCGGCAACGTAACAGTTACTCCCGTATATCTCTTTACCGAGATAGACAGAGTTGACTACGAGCTTGAAGCTGCAAAGGCAGAGCTTAAGGCTATCCTTGAAGCACTTCCCGCATTTGAAGAGGGCAACTATACCGAGGACAGCTGGAGTACGTTCATATCCGCAAAGCTTGCGGCAGAGAATTTACTTGAAACTGCCGAGAGCGCTGACCTTATAAGAGAGGCTATAACTAACATTAATAATGCTTCAAACGGTCTTACTCTCCGTGATGCTGACTACAGCAGAGTAGAGGCGGCTATCGGCAGCATTCCTGCCAATACGGACGGATATACCGCAGCTTCCCTTGAGAAGCTTACCAAGGCTGTAGAAGCCGTTGTATACGACCTTGACATTACTCATCAGGCAGAGGTTGACGCTATGGCACAGGCTATAGAAGAGGCAGTTGCGGCTCTTAAGGTTGCTATCAGCTTCACCGACGTCAAGGAAAGCCATTGGTTCTATAATGCGGTTATGTACGCCGCAGAGCGCGGAATCTTCAAGGGCAACCCCGACGGCAGCTTTGCACCTAACAAGGCGATAACCAGAGCTGAATTCGTTATGGTTCTTGCAAATTACTCAGGTGAGGATTATTCTGCCGAGGAGTGTGATAAGTTCACAGACGTTAAATCCTCCGCTTGGTACTACCGCGCAATGGCTTGGGCGGCAAACAGAGGTATAGTCAACGGTATGACTCCCGATACCTTTGCACCTACCAAGACCATAACCCGTCAGGATCTGTGTCTGATGCTTACAAACTACCTTAAGTATAAAGGAATTGAGCTTGAAGAAAGCTCGTCCGAGACCTTTGCAGACGACAGTAAGATCGGAGCTTGGGCATATGATGCGGTATACGCGATCAAGGCTATCGGTGTCGTGTCCGGTATGGGTAACAATGAATTCCAGCCCAGAGGTAACGCAACGAGAGCACAGGTCGCACAGATGATGATGTTGTTCGATCAGTATCTTAATAAATAGCGTAATTAAAAAGGCTTCGAAAGAAGCCTTTTTAATTAATTTCTATTTTGTTTTTACCTTGTTCGAGAGTAACAGAGTGTGCACCCTCGGTAATCTTTTTAACCTCGGTGGATTTACCGTTTACGGTAAATTTGTATTCCTTATCCGATTTAAGACATAAAAGAATTGATGTACCGTCCTTTAATGCCGTAGCCGTAACAGAGGAAATACCGTTATCATATTCAATATCCTCTATTATCGAAGCCCATCCTGTGGTTACCGTATTTGGCGTATAATAAGCCTCAAAGAACAGGGATATAGGGCAGGAAAGTCCTGAGAAGTGATGATATCCGCTTCCTCTGCCGTTGTGACACATAAAGTTCTCAAAGCAGTTGTAGCTGGCATCCAGTTCCTTTGCCCAAACCTTAAGGGATTTATCCGCTATCTCAAAAGCAAGGTCTGTCTCGCCTCGGTCGATAAGAGCCTTCCACAGTATCCATTGGTGGGGCATCCATACAGAGCCGTTCCAGTACCCGTAGGGTGAATAATAGGGAGCGCGCTTGTCTACCACACCTACACCGATATCGGTCATCAGTCCGCTTTTGATGTTATCAAGGATAAGCTCATCCTGATGCGGGGTGGTGATGCCTGCAATATAGGGGGTGACACCGTCCATGCCCATATTGAAGTTAGTTCCGTCCTCGTAGCGGAATATAGCCTCCGCCTGACCATTTTCGTTATGTGTCATGTATGAGAAGTAACCTGTCTCCTCATCCCAGGTCTGTGGTATAGCCTCGGCAAAGCGCTCTGCTACGCTGTCATAATACTCAATGTCCCCTGTAAAGCCCATTATAGAAGCTATCTGCTTCATTATCTTTGAAATAAGCACGGTATTAGCCGTTGTTATAACAGGGGTAGTATTGGTATGGGTAAACTTTTCTCCGCGATCTCCTGCGTCTCTTAAATGATGCTGAGGAGGATAATCATCCCATCCCCCCGAGTTGTAGGACAGGTGCCAGGTCTTGGTAAGACCCGACTTCATCTGCTCTTCGCCCTTGTCTAAGTTAGCATAGAAGTCAAAGTATTGCTTCATCATAGGATAGAGCACTTTTAGTTCCTTACGTTTTTCGGGGAATGAATCCACCAGATGCTTGTACAGGAATACCTGTGTGGGAACAACGCTTCCGTGGAAGATATAAGGTGAGTGTCTGTCGCCCACAGGTGTCAGATAAGTGTTGAGACAGTCATATCCTCTCTGAAAATCAGAGCAGGCAAGTCCCATACCTATAAATCCCGAGTCCCAAGAATAAAGGGAATTCCAGAAGCGGCCGGGAGCGTTGTGCTTGATATACTGACGACGGGTATAGATAGGGAACACTACGTTGAGAAGCGTGTTATAACGCATCATATCCTGTGAGAAGGCATATTGCTCACCGTCAGCGTTGTATCTTACATGCTCTATTCCGTGATATACCGGCTCGATCTCCTCGTCCTTAAAAATCCTAAAGTGCCTTACCTCACTTGAGTTGGGCTTCAGATAAACGGGAGTAGATTGCACGACCTCGTATATACCCTCTCCCAAGCCTCTGACAGTTCGTGAAACGTGGTCGTTGACCGTAAGCTGAAGCATCTTTCCGATATCGGCACAGCGACACTGTCTTTGATGGCGTACACCCTCAAACCACTTTACGGAAAATCTGTCGGGAAAATCGGTGTATTTAAGGGTCATAGTATCCTCACCCATTACCTTTTCCGGGGTGAGGTTGTGAGGAACGGTCTCAAAAACGACCTTATCTGCCGAATCACCTATGCATATACTGTCTATCGAAACACCCTCGCCTGTGGCGTAGAGAATAAGCTCCTTTATATCATCGGCTTCGATATCTGTTACGGAATATGTGTACTTTTCTACCCTAAGGCAGGGAAAGTGATATTCCTTGCCGTTTACAGAAACTCTTAAAGAGCTGTCCTTGTCGCAAAAATATCTTATGCCTATCTTAGAAGCGCTCTTATCTACGGTATATTTAAGGAAATGTCCTTTACGGCAGAAGTAATATCCGTCAATGGCTGTACCTAAACCCGAAGCACCGTTATGCTCCTCCTCGCCCAGATACTTTCCGTCGGGGGCAATATCTGTACCGCATTTTATGTCGGTATACTCTGTTGCATCGATACAAACAGTATCCTCAGGCAATACGGGTTTATAGAAGGTATAATAGCCTTCAAATTCGCTTCCGGGCATATTTAAGGGAAGTTGAAGTGAAGCTGCCAAGGTGATATCAAGAGACTGGTTAAGTTCGGTGTTGTTGACAAAGGTACAGGTAATATCCACCTGCTTATCCTCTGTGATGTTATAATCCACATCACAGTATATTCTGTCCTTCCATTCAAGCTCGTAGCGGTATATAAATCTTGTGAGAGCCGCATTTGCGCCCCAGAGCTTAACACCGGTGTCACTCTTGGAGTTGCCCGCAAGGACACTTCTTCTGAAAAATCCGGGAAAAAGCTCAACGTTGAAGGTTGAGCCTTTCTTTTTATCTATTATATTACAGGCACCGTAATATTGCTTGTTATAGGGACCCCAGTCTCCTAAGGTCAAATCATATCTTTTGTCCTGCATTATTTTGTTCCCGTGGAACCAAACCCGCCTTCGCCTCTGACGGTCTCTGACAGCTCGTCTGTTTCCTCATACTCGCAGGCAAGGAAGGGAGCAACCACCATCTGCGCTATTCTTTCGCCTGCTTCAACCGTCTGCTCGCTTGTTGAATGATTATGCAGACATACCATTATCTCACCGCGGTAGTCGGCATCGATAACGCCAACCTTATTGGCAGGTGCAAGACCTCTCTTTGCGGCAAGACCGCTTCTGGCATAAACCAATCCCACGTATCCCACGGGTATCTCAACGGCAATACCGGTATGCATAAGCCTGCTCTCACCGGGAGCAAGGGTTACAGCCTCGTCAGCAGAATACAGGTCTGCACCTGCCGAATAAGGAGAACCGTATGTAGGCGTGTGAGCCTTCTCCTGTAACTTTTTAAATAATATTTTCATCTTTTTGTCCTTCTGTTTTTGTTTTTCTGTTTGAACGTCATATGCTTTCTTCGCTTATGATTTCGCATTATCTGTGCGATAATGCGCTGGTCACGGCGGGTGAGGATAAGCTTGTCATCCAATCTTTCAAGCGTCTCTACCACGTTGTCCGAGCGCAGAAGCCAGGGGTAGCGGTGGCTGAACTGAGTGTGTATATCGGTAAACACCACGTAGTTTTTTATGGGGACGTTGGTGATACCTTTTTTGCCTAAGGCGTTACGTATAGCTTTTACGTGTCCTTCATTTTGATTATACGGATTTTCAAACTGCAGAACCTTTTTGCCGTAGCGCTGACGCCACATGCCGGAGGGCGGGGAGTCGATAACACCCTTACTGCCCTTGACCTCAATGACAGCTATACCGCCTCTTGTGACACATACCACGTCAACCTCTGTGTCAAAGATGCCTTCCTTCGTTGCAACGGGAAAATACAGGTTACGGAAAACCGTATTATTATTAAATGCATTGGTTAGCATTTCGTATATAAAATACTCTCTGTCTCTGCCGTACTGCAGTATCCTTTTGGCGTTGGATCTGCCCATGATCTGCATAAGGCTGTAGATGATGACCAGAGTCATGGCAATGATGCCCAGTATAACGAATATCAGACCAAGTGCTTGTCCCATAATGTCTCCTTATTGCCGACGTAGTCGGCAGCGATATAAATCCCTGCGGGATTTGTGATATTCCCTTGGGGAGCGATATTTCCTATGGAAGCGATATGCCCTGCGGGGCGCGGAGATAAGGATTTATATCATATCGCGTTTTCGTTGAAAACATATCGCGTATATGAAATAAACATATCGCATTTGCCGAAGGCAAATATATCGCTTATTAATTAAAGTTAATTTAAAATTAGGGGATGTCAATAAACAACATCCCCCGTTGAATTATTTAGTTATTACTTATTAAGGTTATCAAGGTATGCCACAACGTCAGCAACAGTGATGAACTTGTGGATATCCTCGTCATTTATCTCGATATCAAACTTCTCTTCGCAGAGGAGGATGAGATCGGCAAGCTCAAGAGAATTAACGCCTAAGTCGTTTACAAGCTCTGCCTCCATGGTTACGTTTTCAGGGTCAACCTGCATTTCTTCAACAAGAATTTCTTTGATCTTCTCAAACATAATAATTACTCCTTTGTAAATGTCTTTATTTAATTAAAAATCTTTTGATTTTTTTGGATGTGTTTTTCTCGAACTCGGTGGTTCTTATCTCAACCTCTCTTACCTGCTTGAAGGAGGGGAGCTTGCGGTTTACCTCAAAGATCTGAGCCTTTACAGCCTCAAGGACCTTATCGGCGGGAGTATCCTCGCCCACAACATCGTAGTTGGGGTATACGATAGCAGTGACGACCACTTCTTTGTTGGTGTTCTCTCTGCCGAGGACTACTATCTCGGATATGGTGTCACAGTCAGCCATATGCTCCTCGACCTCCTCGGGGAACACGTTCTTGCCGTTAGAGAGAATAATTACGTTCTTCTTTCTACCGGTGATGTGCACGGCTCCCTTCTTGTCAATAAAGCCTATATCTCCTGTACGGAAGTAACCGTCCTCGGTGAACACCTCGGCGGTAGCCTCGGGATTCTTATAGTAACCAAGCATTACGTTGTCGCCCTTTGCAAGTATCTCGCCTGTCTCGTCCTCGGGATTTTCCTTGTCTATCTTGACCTCACAGCCGAAAACAGGGAAGCCTACGGAATGGAGCACCACGTTGTTGGGATCGTTTACCGCAACAAGAGGAGAGCATTCGGTGATGCCGTAGCCTTCGATGATGGTGATACCGAAGGTCTCAAAATCCTGCACCAGCTTGGGAGCAAGAGGAGCGCCGCCGCAAATGATGGAGCGCAGATTACCGCCAAAGCCTGCCTTTACCTGTGCAAAGAGCTTGTCACGCAGGTCTATACCGACCTTGAGAAGTGCGTTTGAGAGCTTCATTGCAAACTTGACCTTCTTCGTCATACCCTTCTTGTCTATTTCAGCCCAAAGTCTCTTGTACATGGTCTCAACGTAGAGGGGAACGAGTACCAAAGTGTTAGGCTTGAAATAGTTGATGGACTTCATGGTGTTCTTAAGTCCTTCGTTTATATATACTTGGGAGCCGCAGTTGGGCAGAGCCAGCTGCTCACAGGTACATTCATAAGTGTGATGGATGGGAAGCACGGTCACCATGGTGTTACGATGGTCCACCTGCATTGTCTGACAGGCAGAGTTGGTGGCTGTAGTCAGGTTCTTCTGGCTCAGCATAACGCCCTTGGAGGTTCCCGTCGTTCCCGAGGTGAAAAGGATAGCGCACATCTTTTCCATATCTATCTCGTGGTCGAGGAATGCGCGGTTGCCGTTTGCCAGCTCTTCTCTACCTATATTCAGCATTTCGCTGAATTTTATGAGCTTTTCGCTCTCGGCGGTCTCAAGCTCGCCGTGAATGGGAATGAAATATCTTACTCCGGGCATCTTGTCAGCCAGAGGAATAAGCTTACCGTTCATACCCTTGGTATAAACCACCGCCTCAACCTCGGCAACATTGCAGAAGTTGGCTATCTGCTCGAGCTCCAGCTCACGGTCAAGGGGAACGATAACGCCGCCGCCGTTGACTGTAGCAAAGTATGTGGTCATATAGTTGGGGTGGGTCTCACCGATAACGGCAATATGCTTGCCCATAAGACCTAATTTTGCAAAGGCTGTACCCAGAGCGTTCATCTGCTCTAACTGCTGATTGTGCGAAAAGGTAACAACTTCCTTGTTTTCCTTATAATGATAAAGAGGCTGATCGCCGAATTTTTCTGCATTGGTGATAACAAGGTCACGCAGATCCTTGATTATCTTGGGGTCAACAATACGCTTGATCTTCTTAGGCATAAATTGTCTCCTTAATATAATTATCTACAAATAATTATAATTAAATATCCTTATCTTGTCAATAGTTAAAAGCCCAGTTTACAAAAGTCTGTTTTTATGATATAATATCCAAAAGACCTGAAAGGATTATTTGTAATGTCTGCCAAAAAGAAGATCATCAAGGTATTTATAATATTGGCTATTGTATTAGCTTCGCTTTTTGCTCTTTATCTTATTCTGGGTGCTGTGGTCAAGGTCAATTCCGAAACCGAGACCGATTACAAATTCTATACTCCCAAAGAGGAGGAGAATTATTTTTCAGATCCCGATTATCTTGAAAAGGACAGAACTCTTCATTATACCGACGCTATGGGACAACGCTGGTATATAGACGGGGACGGCAGCTGCAGTGATATCGGCGCTGTGTTCTTTGAGCTATACTTCTTGGCGCTTGAGCAGGGTGATGCGCAGAGCTTGAATAATATGTACAAAAAAGAGCTTGGAACATATAGCTCCTTTACTCCTCAGCGTGTGTACGCAAAGGAGTTAGTATATCTCTATGACGAACAAATAGACGATAATACATTTTCTATTACATATTCCCTTGATTATAATATTATGAAAAACGACGGCAGCTTCCGCCGTGATATCGGCTCGGATATGAGCCGTACACAATATATCACTCTGTATTATACCGCAGAGGATGCGTGGATAGAGGAAGTAAAGACCGAATACAGAAAATAATGCGTAATTAAGGGAAGAAAACCGCCGAAGCGGTTTTCTTCCTTCATTATTCACTTTTCACTCTTCACTAAAAAAGAGCCCGTAACGAGCAAAAACTCGTTACGGCGCTTTTTATTTATTCTCCCTGATATGTCTTTACGTTCTTGTCGTGCTCGGAGAAGGTGACTGCATAATGGTTATAGCCGTCCTTGTCGGATACGAAATACAGGTAATCGGTATCAGTGGGGTACAGAGCCCAGTTGAGGGCGTTAAGGGACGAATTACAGATAGGACCTGCGGGTAATCCACTATAGAGATAGGTGTTGTATCCGTTGTCATAGGTCGTTATCTGGTCGTAGGTCAGCTTGAGCTCCACCTCCTCCTTGGGCATAGTGTACTGTACTGTTGCGTTACTTTCCAGCTTCATACCGTCCTTGATTCTGTTATGGAATACCGAGGATACAAGGGGATAGTCGGTTATATGCATAGCCTCCTTCTGGATAAGGGATGCCATGATAACGATGTCGTCAACGGTCATACCTAACTCCTCGCATCTTGCCTTGTTCTCGATATCGAACTTGGCTTCAAAGTTGGACAGCAGCTTGTAGAGGGCGTCAGCTTCGCTTGAGTTGGTAAAGAAGTTGTAGGTATCGGGGAAGAGATAACCGTCGAGACGGTAGATACGCTTGGAGGTATCTATCTTGTCAAGCTCCTCAAGGAACCAGAAATCAAACTCATAGTTCTCAATAGTTTCCTTAAAGCCCTCCTGTGTACCGATTCCGTTTTCCACAAACAGGTCTATTATCTCCTGTGTGGTGGAGCCTTCAACGATGGTAAGAGTTATCTCCTCGCGGCCTACGGCAGGCTTAAACTGTGCGATAAGTGTATCGTAGCCCATCATACCGCTGACGGTATGGTTACCCGCAACATAGTTGTCGGAGTCCTTGCCGCGGATCATAACGTAGAGCTTGAACATATTGGGATACTTGATGATATCGTTCTTTTTCAGCTCCTTTGCGATATCGCCCAGATCTGCATCCTCGGGGATGGTCACTGTTATCTCGGCATCACTCTTGACAAAGGCAAAGCAATCGTTGCCCACAAGTATCGTAAAGAGGGCAAGACAGCCCGAGATAACAAGCACCGATACTATATAGATGATAGCCTTGACGGTGTTGGAAAGAACTCCCTTGCCTACAGTCTCCTCGAACTCGTCGGAAAACTCGGAGCGTGTCTTTTCGGGCTTCTTTTTAGGCTCGGGACGGGGCTTTACCACAGGGGTGGGTCTTGTGGCGTAGCGGTTTTTCTGACGGCTCTGATTCTGCTGTACAAGACGGCGTGCTTCTTCACGCTGTCTTTCCAGCTCCTTTTCCTTGTCGTCGGGAGTCATTTCCGTTACGTTCATAACTCTTGTGTGCTGGCTCTGTTCTCTTGCTCTTGCCGCATTTTCTCTTGCGATACGCACCTTGTCGGCACGGGACATATTGTCGGAAGGGGTGCTGCGGTGAAAGTTAGGTACATCTATGTCAAAATCATTTGCAGGTGTACTCTGAACAGGAGTCTTGGGGGGCACGGGTCTTTGCACGGGAGCAGGGCTCTGTGCGGGTCTGGGCTGAGGCTGAGGCTTCGGCGACTGAGGTCTGTTAGTTCCCGTTGCCTCTCTTGTTACGCGCTTGATCTCGTCAAGAGGTGAACGCTTATTATTGTTATTATCCATATTTAGCTCCTTACTTAAGGGTTAGGGTTATTACTATGTATGCGATGATACAGAGTATGAACGCGGGGGAGAGAGAGGCTTCACGATCGGGGGTAAAGCTCTTATCCTTTCTGCGTTTCTTTCTTTTGAGGGGAGAGGATTCCTCTCCGTTTATGCCTTTTTTATAATAAACCTTCTCTGCACTTCCGAAGAAAAGTATCAGGAATACAAAGAATATTATTGTCAATACAAAGAGTACAAATACAGGGCTGTCTGTCTGAGAAATAAGTCTCAGAAGCTGAGGCTCAAAGAGCAGACTGAACACATTGTTCAATAAGTGAACTATCATGGCACACAGCACCGAATTTGTGATGACTGCCACATATCCGAGAACTATACCACCGAAGAAATATACGGGGAACTGATAGAGGTTAAAATGAAGCATTGCGAACATTGCCGCCGAGAGCATTACCGCGGTTACGGGCTTTGTTCCCATGGCTGAATACTCGCCTAAGATGATCCCTCTGAAGATGAATTCCTCGGTTATGGCGGGGATGATGGCGATAGCTATAAGTATATACAGCAGATTTGCTATAGATGAAGCATCGTTGGGAAGATAATTCTCATACAGAGTGTACTGCTGGCTGTAGTAGCCTACGGCATAGAGCCCTAACTTTACAAGAGCTGAGCCGAAGGCGAGCACGAAGAAGGAGCATACCGAAAGCCAAAGCTTGTTCAAATTAAAGGGCTTGAAGCGCAGCTTCTCCGTGAAGCCGTTTCCCTTGAAGCGGCAGTAGAATATACCGGGAATGATAAATATAACGATCTGTAATATTATCACCGCAAGAAACACATTGTCTCGCTGACCCAGCTTTTCTATATCGGTCAGTGATGATGCCGCCATAAGCAGATACATCACGAGAGCCAGCAACGGCGCGGTGACAGAGGGTTTAAGTTTAATTCGCATTGATGGTGACAACTCCTTTTTCGGTAACCAAAAAATCAACGGCGGTATCATATCTGCCTCTGGGCAGAGTATCCACGACACAGGCACTGTATTCAACGCCCATCTTTGCTCCGCCAAAGGAGGAAAGATATCTGTCATAGAAGCCTTTGCCGTAGCCTACACGGTATCCCTTGCGGTCAAAGGCAAGTGCCGGAACAAAGCATACCGCATTTTCACCTTGTCGCTGCTTTGGATCATAGATGGGCAGACACGGGTCAGGCTCTCTGATCCCGTAATAGCCCTCCTTAAGCTGTGACAGGTCGGTGACTATATAATAGGTCATAGTATGCTCTTCTCTGTTACATCGGGGAAATGCCACAGTTTTACCTTTTTTCAGCGCATCCTCGGCTATAGGCATAATGTCTATCTCATATTTGAGAGGAGCATAGAGCAAGAGCGAATCTGCAAAGCGGTAGGTTGCAAGTGACATAAACCGCTGACATATCTTACGGTCGTATGCCGTTTTAACTTCAGGGTCCATATTTCTTCTCAGCGCTTTAAATTCTTCTCTTATTTTGTTTTTACGTTCTCGTAATTCATTCATAACAGTCAATATTGTCGGTGTGATATATGCGTAGTGTGAAATCTCGAATCACACATTTTTAATGTTGTGTTTTTGCTGCAATATCAGAAGCAAAATCTTCACCTTTATAGTATTTAATGATCTCTATACCAAATTCAAAGGCGGCACCCATACCCTTGGCGGTTATAATATTGCCGTCGGTCACTACCTTATCTGTGCAATGTACGGCACCGTCAAGTCTGTTCTCAAAGCCGGGGAAGCAGGTGGCTTTCTTGCCCTTTAAATACCCTGCCTGACCTAAAACATAGGGTGCGGCACATATAGCGGTAATAAGCTTGCCTTCCTTATCTGCCTTTGCAAGGTACTCCTGTACCTTCTCACAGTTATTAAGGTTGTCCGCACCGGGAAGTCCGCCGGGAAGCATAATGCCTTCAAAATGGTCATCCGTTTCGGAGAGCGTAATATCGGCGTAGACCTTTATACCGTGTGTTCCGGTTACAAGTGTTGTTTCGTTTATAGATACTGTCTTTACGGGAATGCCTGCACGGAGCAGAAGATCATAAGGGCAGAGTGCCTCTATTTCTTCAAATCCGTCGGCAAGGAAAATGTAAAACATAATTATATTTTCTCCTTCGTAGAAAATGATGAATTGAAAGCCGTTGGCTTTCATGAATTGGTTATGCCATGAATTGACGGCAAGCCGTCATGAATTGTGCTAAAGCACATTAAGGTAGATTTTCGCTATGGCGAAAATCAAACTAATTTGAATTAGCTTTTGCGGTGTTTAAAGAAGCGGCGAGAGTTCTTCGTATTTTGCAGCATTGATTGTAAAGGTTGTTGTAGTCCTCTTCGGTAATGATTTCGGCTGTACGGAATATATCTAACCAATAGTCAGTTTCATAGCATTCTTTTAATGCAATCTGAAACTTTGAAATAAAATCCGCTCTGCTTTGTGCATAATTACCTTCATGTATGTTGGCACCGATGCTTGTTCCGCTGCGAAGAAGCTGATTTGCCAATAAGTTTCCATGTTTAAAGGTATCAATATGAGAACATACATTTATTATGTCTACAGAGAACTGTTTCGACAAGGCTACCAATATATTTTCCTTCATAACAAACCTCTATATTGATGGAATTGCTTTTTGCCATAAGCAAAAAGCTTCCTTAATGTATCCGAAGGATACAATTCATGACACGAAGTGTCAATTCATGATGCAACGCATCAATTCATGACAACGAAGTTGTCAATTCATTTATTATTCCTCTCTCATCACCATTTCCTGATACTCAGCCTCGGTCATAAGCACCTGTCTTGGCTTATTGCCTTCGGGAGCACCGACGATGCCCATCTTTTCCATGGTATCGATAAGCTTGGCAGCTCGTCCGTAGCCGAGAGAGAGCTTACGCTGAATGAGTGAGGTGGATATCTTACCCGACTCAACTGCTAACTCTATTGCCTGCTTGAGCATAGGGTCAGAGTCCTCGTCGTCATCCATATCGGCAGAAGCCATTGATGCGCCCTTCTTAACACCGCATTTTGCGGCTTCCTGCTCGATCTTTTCGATTACCGATTCGTCGTATTCGCTTTCGCCAACCTTTGAGCGGATAAAGTCTGTTACCTTGGCAACATCGTCCTCGTGGACGAAGGAGCCCTGAACACGCATAGGCTTGGGTGCACCTACGGGAGCGTAGAGCATATCACCGCGGCCGATAAGCTTCTCCGCACCTGCCATATCAAGGATGGTACGGCTGTCCACCTGGCTTGTGGTCTTGCAGGAGATTCGGGAGGGGATGTTTGCCTTGATAAGACCAGTAACAACATCCACGGAGGGTCTCTGTGTGCCTAAGATAAGATGCATACCTGCGGCTCTTGCCTTCTGAGCAAGACGGCAGATAGAGTCCTCTACCTGATCGGGGGCTGTCATCATAAGGTCAGCCAACTCGTCAATGATGATAACTACCTGAGGAATATATTCGTAGGTGGGATCGTCCTTGGTCTTCATATTAAAGTTGTAGATGTCGCGTACACCAAGGGACTCCATAAGCTGATAACGTCTTTCCATCTCACCTACAGCCCACTGCAGCGAGCCTGCTGCCTTCTTGGGGTCGGTGACGACGGGAACGAGAAGATGGGGAAGTCCGTTATAGGGTACGAACTCGACCTTCTTGGGGTCGATAAGGATAAGCTTGACCTCGTCGGGAGATGCCTTGTAGAGCATACTTACGATGATAGAGTTGATGCACACCGATTTACCCTGACCTGTAGCACCCGCTACGAGGAGGTGGGGCATCTTTGCTATATCCATATATATGGGCTCGCCCGCAACATCAACACCCAGGGATGCTGTGAGACGGCTCTTTGCTTCCTTGAAGGTGGGAGCTTCAAGTTGCTCGCGAAGTCCGACCACCGTTCTTGTCTTGTTGGGGACCTCGATACCCACGGCAGCCTTACCGGGGATAGGAGCCTCGATACGGATACCGCTTGTGGCAAGGTTAAGGGCGATATCGTCAACAAGGTTTGCTATCTGACGGACTCTTACACCCTCCTCGGGCTGGAGCTCGTATCTGGTGATAGCCGGACCTCTTGAGATATCGATTATTTTAGTTCTTACCTTAAAGCTTGCAAGGGTCTCTACCAACTTATTAGCATTTGTGCGCAGCTCCTCGGTGATATCCTCGTTCTCGGGCTTCTTAGCCTGCGAGAGCAGGGATATGGGAGGAAAGATATACTTGGGCTTTTCTTTTTTTACGGGCTTTTCTTCCTCTTTGGGTTCCTCAACGGGCACTCTCTCTACCTCGAGCTCGGCAGACTGCGCCGCCTTCTTGATAAGCTCCTGCTCATCCTCGTCAAGATATACCTCGTCAAGGTTTACCTGCTCTCCCGTATAAGGCTTTTCGTCCTTCTTGAACTTGGGTTCACGGGGCTCGTTTGCCTGATTTATCTCGCTCTTGATACGTTCAAATATTTCGGGGTCTACCTTGGGAGTGTCGTCTATGGGTATATCCACCTCAGGTGCGGCAGGCTCGGCGAAATCATCATCGGGAAGGTAAGCCTCGGGCTTGTGGGTATGAAGCTCCTTTTCTCTTTCCTTCTTGTATTCGTCTCTTTCCTTCTTCTTTACGGTGAAGTAATTGGAAAGGTAAGAGCCTATCATAGCGGGAGTGAAGCCTATGAAGAATATAGTAAAAACTATCATAAGAAGCAGGGTCAGTATGATAAGCCCCGGCTTGCCGATAGCGGCTTTGAAACAGCTTCCGACGAAACCGCCTACAGCACCGCCGCCGTGAAGCTTGACACCCTCCTTCCAGAGCTCGACCATATTGAAGACAGCGGTCAGCTCACCGAAGGAATGTATAAAGGCTGAAACAGATATAGTTATTGTTGCGGCAAAGGCTATGCGCTTGCCGATATAGAAATTCTTGGCATCAGCCTTCCAGAAGAAGGCTATGACCGCAAGCATAAAGGGGGTCATATATCCCGCACCGCCGAAGAGACCGAGGAAAAGATCGTGAAGCCACTTGCCTACGAATCCCGAATAATCGGTGAAATAGAGACAGATAGCGGTAAACACCGAGATCAGACCCAGCACCCAAGGCATTACGTAATGCAGGGAGGAAAGCTCGGATCTTTTTGAAGCTGTCTTCTTCGCCGCGGTTTTTGAGGTTGACTTTTTATATACTTTTTTTGTTGTTTTCTTTTTGTTTGGCATTTTTACTTCCTTATGTGTGAATTAAGCAAACGTTATATTGCAGAGATCAAGGACGATTATAAGGGCGCCTACGATAAGGCAATATACGGAGAATATTCTGAAATTTGATTTTTTTGATATGTAGATAAGCAGCTTCATTGCGGCAATACCGCTGACAAAAGCCACAAGGGTTCCAACGATAAAGGGGAGAATATCTGCTTTTGCAATAGCCCCCTCCATAACATCGGGAATATCGGTGACAGCAGCACCGAGGATAGCGGGAATACTCATGATAAAGGAGAACTTTACCGCATACTCGCGGTTAAAACCTTGTGTCAGACCGCCTGTAATGGTAGAGCCTGAGCGGGAAAGTCCGGGAAGGGTAGCACACATCTGAAACAGGCCTGTAACGAGTGCGTTACGGGGCTTGATGTTTTCTGCATTCACCTTGCCGCTTGCAAGCTTATCCGAAACGAAGAGCATAATGCCGTTGATGATAAGTATAATACCGATAGCCCAGCTGGTCTGTCCTACAAGGTCGATATAATCGGTGAAGGGAACTACCAGTACAAGAGGAACGGTAGCGACAAGCACCATAAGCACAAAGCGCTCGTGAACTGTAGCCTCGCTTAACTTGAACTTGCCCTTGAATACCTTGCCCATCATTGTAAAGAATGCGGGCACAAGAGGAAATATATCCTTGTGGTATACGATGAAAACAGCGGCAAGAGTTCCGAGATGGAGCATGATATCAAAGGTCATGGGGATCTCATCCATACCGAAGAAGTTTTGGAAAAGGGAAAGATGTCCCGAGCTTGATATGGGCAGAAACTCTGCAAGACCCTGAATAATACCGCTTATCACAGCGAATACCCATTTTGACATATTATATCTACCTACCTTAATAAAATTATAATCTATTATATGATACCACAAAATTAAAAATAATACAATAGTTTTAAAGCCTAAAAAAGGAAGATTTTTGACTCAGGTTCAAAAATCCTCCTAAATTATACATTTTACATTTTGATAAGTATAGCCCTTGTCGGCGCGCCGTCGCATCCTTTGAGATTTATCGGCTGTGCACAGAGAAGATATTTTCCCTCGGAGACATCCTGTAGTCTTATTCCTTCAAGAAGGACTATATTCTTTGACAGCAGTATCTTATGTACCTGCATAGGTGCATCTTTTGGTCCGACAGTCTGGCTCTCATTGCCTAAAAGGTCTATTCCCGCCTCGGCAAATACCCTTGCCGCCTCGGCTGTCACAGTAACATCACCCTTAATGAGTATACGGCTTATTCCATCTGCTTTTTTCAATATATTTTCTGCATCCTCTGCACTCACATCTCCCTTATGCTCACATACATAGGCCTCACCTACAGTCTTTGAGAGAGGGAGCATATCCACGGTCTTACCCTCCCCGAAGAAATGATAGGGGGCGTCTATATGTGTACCGTTGTGGGCGCACATATAAAGTGCGCTGAGATTACATACATCCCCTTTGTTTGTTGAAGCCAGGATCTCTTTCTTTGGAGCGGGGTCTCCGGGATAGACCTCACAGGAGAAGAGCTCTTGCGTTATATCGTAAATTTTCAATGTCATCATTCCTCTCTACAGCTATATTATGATACTCTTATACTTGTTTGTCAAGTGATATTGACAGTTGTCGGTAAAATATGTTAGAATAGATAATAATATTATAAGGAGTCTATGAAATGATAAAGCTTGAAAAAATTAGTGTAATGAATTTTGAAAACGCTGTCAGAGGTGCCCGTAACCCCATGAACAGTTGGGATAAGACGGATTCCTATTATGATGAGAAGGGAAATTATATTTTGGGTGAGAACGACTTGGGCTTATGTATGCGTCTCTGCAAGGCAGGCTCGGATCACCGAAAGTTCGTAAGACAGATATTTATTTCTATTGATATCACGGCGCCTCTTTACTGGTGGAAGGAGTTTGACACCTACAAGGTAGGCACCGTTGCCAACTCTACCTCCACAATGCACAAGATACATTCAAAGGAGTTCACCCTTGACGATTTCAGCTGCGATCATATGACAGAGGAATGTAAGGCTGAGTTTGTAAAGGTAGTTGAATATATGGAGGTGCTTCGTCAGAAGTATCTTGTGGATAAGGACAAAAAATATTGGTATGATATGATCCAGTTCCTGCCCTCAAGCTACAATCAGATGCGTACCTGTACGCTGAATTATGAGAATTTAGCCAACATATACTATGCCAGAAAGAACCATAAGCTTGAAGAGTGGCACGAGCTCTGCGCTCTTATCGAGAAGCTGCCTTATTTCAAGGAATTTTTTATAGATACAAAGGAATAATGCAAAAAGAAGCTTCTCGCCATATGGCGAAAAGCCTCCTTAATTTTGCATTTTACATTTTGCGTTTGGATTATGCATCCGCATAATCCAGCGCTGCCTGTTCGGCGAGCTCTCTTTCGTATGCCTCGATAACGCCGTTCTCAAGAGCGGCTCTGAAATCCGCATTGATGGGATGAACGATGTCACGGTATGTACCGTCGGGGTTCTTGCGTGAGGGCATTACGATGAATAACTTTTCACGCGCATTTATTACTTTGATGTCATGTACCGCAAGCTGATGGTCGAAGGTCACGGAAGCTATAGCTTTCATAGGACCCTCCTCGTTGAAAAGTTTTCTTATCTTGATGTCAGTAATTTCCACGGGTTTTTCCTCCTTATTGAAATACGCTTACGGTTGCCGGGTAGCAGCTTGTCCGTTGCTATGGTAAAATTATACAGGACAATTATGAATTATTCAATAAGGCATAATTATAAATATTTTAATAATTTAGGTAAATCATACAAAAAAAGTAAATTAACTGTGTAAAATGTGTTATTTTGTATGAAATCAGAAAGGTATTTCCAATGAACAAAACCGAGTTGAACGATTTGTTATCAAGGGTCAAAAAGCTTCATTTCATAGGCATAGGCGGAATAAGCATGTCCAGCCTTGCCATGATAGCAAAGGACCGCGGCTTTGAGGTGACAGGCTCTGACAGAAGCAGAAGCGAAGCCACGGAAAAGCTTGAAGCATCAGGCATAAAGCTCATCTACGCCCACGATGCACAAAACGTAGAAGGCTGCGAGGCTATAGTTTATACCGCCGCTGTCCATGATGATAACCCCGAGATGGCAAGAGCCATAGAGTTAGGCTTGCCCCGTATCAAACGCGCTGAGTTTCTTGGCTATATAATGCAGGCATACAAGAACCGTATAGGTGTTGCGGGTATGCACGGCAAATCTACCACCACCTCCATGATATCCGAGGTGTTTATGACAGCTGGGGCTGACCCCACCATCGTAAACGGTGTGCGTCTGCACATGCTTGACGGCGGTGCTTACCGTGTAGGTGGAAAGGAGCATTTTATCTTTGAGGCGTGTGAGTATACCGACTCCTTTCTTTCCTTCTTCCCCAGTATCGCAGTGGTGCTGAACGTAGACCGCGACCACGTGGATTATTTTCTCTCTATGGAGCAGACCGTAGACTCCTTCAAACGCTATCTTGCCCTTGCTGAGACAGCGGTCGTCAACATCGATGACGATTATACGGTTGAGGCCTGCGAGGACTATGAGGGTCAGCTTATCCGTGTCAGTACCAAGGGTAATGAGGCAGAGTATAACGCGGTTGACATAACTTATGACCACGGCTTTGGCAGCTTCAATGTGGTCAAGGGCTCGGAGGATCTCGGCAGAGTGACCTTGGGAGTTCCCGGTGAGCACAGCGTTCTTGATGCGCTGGTAGCGGTTGCCGTTGCCGATATATGCGGACTGCCCTTTGAGCCTGTGGCTAAGGCACTTGCCGCATTCAGAGGCGCAAACAGAAGATTTGAATATATAGGAAAGTATAACGGAATAGACGTATACGATGATTATGCCCATCATCCAAGTGAGATAAAGACAACTCTTGAGGGTGTATCGAAGCGAGGCTACAATAAAGTATGGTGCGTTTTCCAGTCTCATACCTACAGCCGTACCGCAGGGCTATTTGACGAGTTTGCCCGTGCCTTTGACAGTATAGATACAGTCATCTTTGCGGATATTTTTGCCGCAAGAGAGACCGATACATTGGGCGTATCTGCGAAACTCCTTGCTGAAAGAGCAGGGGATAAGGCTCTGTATCTGGGAGACTTTGATAAGATAGAAGAGTACCTTAAAGCTAATGCAAAAAAAGGCGACCTGATACTTACAATGGGTGCAGGAGACGTTTATAAGATCGCGTATTCTATTGTAAATAGTTGACCCAATAAAAAAAGCCCTCAAGGGCTTTTTTTATTGGGTCAACTGACTTTTATTAATGAGAAATAAGCTCTGCAAGGGCATACATGCTGTCAAGGTCAGCCTTACGCATAGCGCAGAATGCCTTCATAGCTTCAACCTGCTCAGCGCTGAACTTGTCAAGGTCGCCGTCCTTGAGCTTACCCTTGTACATTCTGTCAAGGATGAGAGCGTAGGAGATATCTGTCTCAACGATCTCGCCGTTTCTTGCACAAACTACGACGTCGCTCTTGCCTGCGAGGATAAGCTCAACGGCTTTTTCTGCAAACTGAGCCGCCATAAGTCTGTCGCGGAGTGTGGGAGCGCCGCCGCGTACCATATGTGCGGGACGGCAGAACTTAGTATCGATCCAAGAGCCCTCTGCCTTGGTCTCTTCGTTAATTCTCTTTGTGAGATATTCGCCGTAGGGAACGCCGTCCTTTGCGGGGAAGCCCTCTGCAACTGCGATGATAAAGCTGCGCTGACCGCCTGCTCTTGCAGCCTTGAGCTTAGCTATTGCTGCCTCTTCGTCAAAGTCGCACTCGGGGATAGCAACGATGGTTGCGCCGAGAGCTATACCGGACTGGAGTGCAAGATAGCCTGCACCTCTGCCCATGATCTCGATGACGTTACATCTTGCGTGGGACCAGCAGGTGTCGCGGAGTCTGTCACCAAGCATGAGGTTGGTGTTCATAGCCGTGTCGAAGCCGAGAGCATAGTCGGTGGATGTGATGTCGTTGTCGATGGTTGCGGGGATACCGATGGTGGGAATGCCTCTGTGGCTTAAATCTGTCGCACCTCTGAAGGTACCGTCGCCGCCGATTGCGATGATAGCGTCGATGTTTTCTTCCTTACAGGTAGCGATAGCCTTCGCCATACCCTCCTCGGTCTTGAACTCGTCACAACGGTCGGACAGAAGAGCTGTACCGCCTACGTTGATGAAATTAAGAACGTCCGTGTTCTTGAGAGTCTTGATGTTATTGTAGATAAGACCCTTGTAGCCCTCGTAGATAGCTACTACCTCGATACCCTGCTTGAGAGCAGCAAGTGCAACGGCTCTTACCGCAGTGCTCATGCCGGGAGCGTCGCCGCCGGAAGTAAGAACACCTATCTTCTTGATCGTGTTTGCCATAAATATATCCTCCTAAAGAATCATTGTCAAATTGATGTTTGGTTATATGATAATATATTATTTGGTAAAAATCAAGTTCTATCAATAAAAATATTTAATTATTTTCAAAAAATATATACATTTATAATATTATGTGTTATAATTATATAATATATGAAAGATAACCCCAAAGGAGAAATAAATGTCTAAGAAAGAAAACAAAAATTTAAACTGCCGTTTGGGTACAGTAGGCGGCGAAGCCGTACTCGAGGGCGTTATGATGAAGGGCAAGGACGGAACCATGGGAGTGGCGGTGCGCCGTGAGGACGGTACCGTTGTGGTTACCAAGGAAAAGCATACCTCTGTCCGTAAAAAGCATAAAATACTTAACCTGCCTATAATCCGAGGCGTTGTGGGAATGGTAGAATCCTTCCTTCTCAGCTTCAAGGTGCTGAACATATCCGCCGAGGTATACGGCGAGGGTATAGACGAGGAGCCTTCGAGGTTTGAAAAGTGGCTTGAAAAGAAATTCGGAAAGTCTCTTATGGACTTTGTTATGGTCATAGCCTCCGTGCTGGGCGTGGCTCTGGCACTGGGACTTTTCATGTATTTGCCTATGATAATAGCTAAGTGGATTGAGAACCTTGCCGGTGCCGAAATCTGCAATTGGAAGACTGTGGTAGAGGGCTTTCTTAAGATAGGTATATTTATTGCCTATCTCTCTCTTGTATCCCTTATGAAGGATATACGCCGTACCTTTGAATATCACGGTGCAGAGCACAAGTCGATTTTCTGTTACGAGGCGGGCGAGGAGCTTACCCCTGAAAATGTAAAGAAATACAGCCGTTTCCATCCCCGTTGCGGAACAAGCTTTATGTTTGTTATGCTTATAATAAGCATTCTTATCTTCATGTTCGTACCGTGGCCAGATAAGCTCTGGATCAGATTTTTCATCAAGCTTCCCCTTATGCCTGTGGCTGTGGGCCTTGGCTTTGAGTTTATCATGCTTGCCGGTAAGTACGATAATTGGTTTATCCGTATGCTTTCCGCACCCGGTCTATTTATGCAGCGTATCACTACCCGTGAGCCTGACGAGAAGCAGCTTGAGGTTGCTATAATCGCTCTTAAGACCGCACTTCCCGAGGATTTTCCCGATTTTGTTCCTCCCACCGAGGAGAATCTCAAAAAAACAGCCGAGGAAGAGGCTAAAGCAGAGGAATCTGAGGCAACCGAAGAAAACAATGACTGACCGAGAGCTTTCCTTTTTGAAGGAGCATTTTGACGGTGAGGAGCTTGAAAGGGCGAAAAATCGTGTTGAATCGGGCGAGCCTCTTGCGTATGTTATAGGCGAGTGGTATTTCTGGGATGATACATTTAAGCTCAATACATCCTGTCTTATCCCACGTCCCGATACCGAGCATCTGGTGGAGCACGGGCTTAAGTATGTTGAGTCGGGAGACTCTATAGCAGATCTCTGCTGCGGCAGCGGCTGTATAGGCTTGAGTATTCTCAAGCATACCGTAGATACGGTATGTACCTTTGTTGATATATCCGAGGAGGCTCTGGCTATGACCAAGCTCAACGCAGAGCGGATGGGTCTGAGCGGCAGGTGCAGATTTATCTGTCGGGATATATTGAAGGACAGGGCAGAGGGTGACTTTGATGTAATATTTTCAAATCCCCCTTATATAAGAAGCGATGTTGTTCCTACCCTTGAGGTCACCCGTCACGAGCCTATGATAGCTCTTGACGGAGGAGAGGACGGAATGGACTTTTACCGTGTGCTTATCCGTGATTATGATCCCCGTGTTATGCTCCTTGAGATAGGCTACGATCAGAAGGAAGATATCTTGTCGCTTTGTGAGTGCAAGGTATATAACGACTACGGCGGTAATCCGCGAGTTGCAATAATAGAAAGGTAATTTATCTATGAATATAGTAGTTTTAGCAGGAGGACTCAGTCCCGAAAGAGACGTTTCACTTGTTTCGGGCAGCCTTATAGCCAACGCCCTTGTACAGAACGGTCACAAGGTCTGTCTCTGTGATGTTTATATGGGTATAGATTATGACGGTGATATAGCCGAGCTCTTTACAGATAAATCCGATCACAGCTACAAGATAGCCTCCACCGAGCCCGACCTTGAGGCGGTCAAGGCATCAAACGGCGGAAGAGAAGCTCTTATAGGCGTAAACGTTCTTGACATCTGTGCGTATGCCGATGTTGTTTTCTTAGCACTTCACGGTGCTATGGGTGAGAATGGTTCGCTTCAGGCTACCCTTGATAACTTCGGCATCAAGTGCTATACAGGCAGCGGCTTTGCAGGCAGCCTCCTTGCTATGGATAAGGCTGTTTCAAAGCAGCTTATGACACAGAACTCTATTCCTAACGCCGAAGGTATTATCTACGACACGGATGTTGATACTATCGATCGTGTCGGCCGTGAGGTTGGTTATCCTTGCGTTGTCAAGCCTGCAAACTGCGGCTCCAGCGTAGGAGTTTCTATCGTAGCCGATGAAGCAGAGCTTACAGCGGCACTTGACTACGCTAAGAAGTATGAAAACAAGATAGTTATAGAAAAGAAGATAGAGGGCAGAGAGTTTTCTGTTGCCGTGCTTGACGGCGTTGCTCTTCCTCCTATTGAGATAATCCCCGTAAACGGTTGGTATGACTATAAGAACAAGTATCAGGGCACCACGAAGGAGGTAACTCCTGCCGAGATAACCGAAGCACAGACCAAGCGTATCTCCGAGCTTGCACTTTCTGTACATAATTCTCTTTGTCTGGGGGGATACTCAAGAGTAGACTTTCTTCTCGATCGTGAAGACGGCGAGTTCTACTGCCTTGAGGCTAACACGCTGCCCGGTATGACTCCCAACAGCCTTATGCCTCAGGAGGCAGCGGCGGCAGGCATCAGTTACAATGAGTTATGTGAAAAAATTGTTGAATTGGCATACAACAAGAGAAATGCGTAATTCGTAATCAAAGGAAGAAAACAGGTGCTTGACCAACTGTTTTCATCCATAAGTTTGCATTTTGCAGTTTGCATTTTGCATTTCATTACTCATAATTCATGTGGAGGAGAATGACGTGATCGGTGTATTTGACAGCGGCATGGGCGGCTTGACAGCAATAAAGCAGATAGTCAAAATGATGCCCCATGAGGATATAATATATTTTGGTGACACAGGCAGAGTTCCTTACGGAACCAGATCAAAGGAAACTATCATAAAGTATTCCTGTCAAGACGTAAGATTCCTGCTCTCCAAGGGTGTGGATGCCATACTTATCGCCTGCGGCACCGTCAGCGCCAATGCCATTGAGATATTGAGAAGCGAGTTTTCTGTTCCTATATTTGGTGTAGTGGAGGCGGCAGCAGAGAAGGCGTGTGAGCTTACCGAGAACGGCAAGGTTGGTATTATCGGTACCAACGCTACCGTCAAGAGCGGAGCTTACGTCAAGCATATCGAGAGTGTACGCCCCGATATAGAGACCGTTTCTACCCCTTGTCCTCTCTTCGTTCCTCTTGTTGAAAACGGATTTACCGATCCCGAGGATCGTATAACCTATCTCACAGCCGAGAGATATCTTGAGGATATCAAGCGCTTCGGTGCTGATGCTCTTATTCTCGGATGCACCCATTATCCCATAATCGCACCCGTTATCTCAAAGGTGCTCCCCGGTGTAAGCCTTGTAAACACCGGAGCGGAAGCGGCAAAACGCCTTTTTGAAAATATAACACCCGGAGGCGGTAACGGAAAAATTGAGTATTATGTCAGCGATGATATTAACTCTTTTAAGTCTGCTGCAAGCATTTATCTTGAAATGCCGGTGGGCGATAATGTTTTTAAGGTCGATATAGAGAAATATTAATTCCGGTTAAATGAACATACTGATAAGTGCATGTCTTTTGGGCAGAAAATGCCGTTATGACGGTAAGGATAAAAATAGGATAGATCTGTCGGCATTGGAGGGTAATAACCTATTTCCTATATGCCCCGAGGTGGACGGCGGATTATCCGTTCCGAGGCCGCCTGCTGAGCGTGTTTCTTCCTATATAATAAATAAGGAAGGAAAGGACGTTACTGCCGAGTATATCAAAGGAGCCGAGATAGCTTTACGTACAGCTCTTGAGAATAACTGCAAGATAGCCATCCTCAAAGCCAAAAGTCCTTCCTGCGGAAAAGGGAAGATCTACGACGGAACATTCACTAAAACATTGACCGACGGCAACGGGGTAACGGCAGAGCTGCTACAG
>JAFQHD010000231.1 GCA_017398145.1 Clostridia bacterium | reverse complement strand
CGATCTGCTCAACGACCTCGCGAAGGGTCGTACCCATGGGGATCTCAACGAGACCTGTGTTGGTGATCTTACCGCCAAGTGCAAATACCTTAGTGCCCTTGGACTTCTCTGTACCCATGGAAGCGAACCACTCGGGACCGTTAAGGATGATCTGAGCGATGTTTGCGTAAGTTTCAACGTTATTGATGATAGTAGGCTTGCCAAACAGACCCTTAACTGCAGGGAAAGGAGGACGGGGTCTGGGCTCACCGCGGTTACCCTCGATAGAGGTAAGAAGAGCTGTCTCCTCACCGCATACGAACGCACCTGCACCGAAACGGAGCTGGATGTCGAAGTTGAAGCCTGTACCGAAAATGTCGTTGCCTAAAAGACCGTATTCTCTTGCCTGCTTGATCGCAACCTCAAGACGGTGGATAGCGATAGGATACTCTGCACGAACGTAGATGTAACCCTCGTCTGCACCGATAGCGTAGCCTGCGATAGCCATAGCCTCAAGAACGGCGTGGGGGTCGCCCTCAAGGATGGAACGGTCCATGAATGCACCGGGGTCACCCTCGTCTGCATTACATACAACGTACTTCTTGCCTGCGGGCTGAGCCTGTGCAAACATCCACTTTCTGCCGGTGGGGAATCCGCCGCCGCCACGTCCGCGAAGTCCGGAATCAAGTATGCACTTGATAACGTCGTCGGGTGTCATCTCGGTAAGAACCTTACCGAGTGCCTGATAGCCGTCCATAGCTATGTACTCGTCGATAACCTCGGGGTTGATCATACCGCAGTTACGAAGAGCAACTCTCTTCTGCTTCTTGTAGAATGTAGTATCAGCAAGGCTGTTTACCTTCTCTTCAATAGCATCGTGGTGCTCAGCATAGATAAGTCTCTGAACGGGTCTACCCTTGAGGAGATGCTCCTCAACGATCTCGGGTACATCCTCGGGCTTAACCATGGAATAGAAGGTACCTTCGGGATATACGATCATGATAGGACCAACAGCACAGAGGCCGAAGCATCCTGTTACAACTATTTTTACTTCCTCGTCAAGGCCCTTAGCCTTGAGCTGTTCCTCAAGAGCCGCCTGGATCTTGCCGGAACCGGAGGATGTACAGCCTGTACCGCCGCAAATCAATACATGTGAACGAATCATCTGTCAATTTCCTCCTTATTTATTATCCATTGTATACTCGGTAACTATTCTGCCGCCCTGGATATGCTCAGCAAAAACTCTCTTTGCCTTGTCAACGTCCATCTTAACGTATGTTACCTTGTCCTTGCCTGCCTCGTAAACCTCAACAACGGGCTCATACTGGCAGATACCGATACAACCGGTCTGTGTTACTGTGATAGCGTCGGAGAGACCTGCGTTTGCAACCTCTTCAACGAACTGTGCAAGCACGGGACGTGCGCCTGCAGCGATACCGCAGGTTGCCATACCGACAACGATACGGGTACCGGTTTCGCTGTCTCTGATAGCTACTTTATTCTTCATTTTATCTCTGATAGCAGCGAGTTCAGCTAATGATTTCATTAGTTTGTACCTCCAAAATTATTATATTGTTCTGTAAGATAATCTTTGATCCAAGCGATGATCTCCGGCTCTCCCAGAGAAACATCACCCAACACCTCGCGAAGCTGAAGGGTGGAAAGGGTTACCTCTGCGCCCGGCTTGCGGTGTATATATTCAAAGTCCCGATCGGGTGCACCCATAATGAGGGTAGTCATGGTTGACACCATATCTCCTATGGGAGTGAAGTCGATACTCTTCGTATCAAAGGTCGCCGTAACCGTAGTTCCGACACCGACCTCACTTTTGATATCTATACTGCCGCCCGTCTGCTCCGCCGCCATTTTAAGAAGCGGAACACCCAAGCCAACCTTTCTTGTAGTGCGTGTAGTGTAAAACGGATCAATAACGCTTTTGACCACTTCGGGAGTCATACCGCAGCCATTGTCCCCTATCGTCAGGGTCAACAGACCTTTTTCGTCCTCTATTAGAGAAACTTCAATATTTTTAGCTCCTGCGCTGACCGAGTTTTCGGTAACGTCAAGGATATTCAGCGATAACTCCTTCATAGCCGTAAATTACATATACTTAGCAAGTATACCGTCGACATCCTCTTTTACGAGTCTGCCGTAAACCTCGCCGTTAACAGTAAGTACGGGTGCAAGACCGCAAGCACCGATACAACGGGTCGCCTCGAGAGAGTACTTTCCGTCGGGAGATGTGTCACCTGCCTGGAGCCCTCCGAGCTTAAGGGAGATTCTGTCGATGATGTCGCCTGCGCCCTTAACGTAGCAAGCGGTACCAAGGCAAACTGCAATAGCAACCTCGCCCTTGGGATTGAGAGAGAACTGTGAATAGAAGGATGCAACGCCGTATACCTCTTCAAGGGATACATCCATTCTTGCAGCAATGATCTTCTGAACCTCTACGGGAAGATAACCGTAGATCTCCTGAGCCTCCTGAAGGATAGGCATCATTGCTCCCTGGGTGTCACGGTACTTCTCAATTACAGCGATAAGCTGCTCTTCCTGAGCCTTAGTACCGCGAAACATGACCGTAGTCAGTTTCTTTTTCATAGTGTTTTTACCTCCATAATGGTTTTATATTATTATATATTTTTGTAAATATAATAAACTATTTTGAAATGCAAAATGCAGCCTGAGGCAGAGCCTCTTGGCACTTCCTCCGGTCGAACTGCAAAATGCAAAATTCAGGTGGATTTTCGTGAAACGAAAATCTTCATTTGTTTGATATAAGTTTGAGTAGGTTGTTTCGCACGAGTGAACTCGAATAGGGCTCGTCCTCGATTTCGATGACATTCTTTGCTTCGTTTATATCCCACAGATAGTGGGCATCCGAGGAGCAAAGTATCTTTGCGTCCCTTACCGCATCATATTTCTCGCGGTATTCCTCTATATTTGCAGAGTCGTTGAACTCTACTACCGAAAAGCCGTATTCGGGAGGAATGTCGCCTAAGGTCGCCACCATACCGTTAGAGGTACGGTCGATATGGGCGGGATAGCATACACCGCCGTAGCTGTGTACAAGGGCTATGGCTGTCTCTACATTATAATCTGTTGCAGATATAAGCAGAGTTTCTTCCTCGCCTAATATATTATCCTCCTCGTCCATATAATACTGATGTCCGAAGATATCGGGGCGGTTTTTTATATTCATTATATGACCCTTGACCTCCGCGTCAAAGCTCATTGCCGCCTCAAGCTCGGGAAACAGACATACCATATGTATATCCTCGGCTGTGGTCAGCTCCATACCCGCTATGGGTATTATTCCGTGACGTCGGCACGCCTTGAAGAATGCAGGACAGTTTCCTGCGGTATTATGGTCGGTCAGAGCCATGATCTGCAAACCGTTTATCACTCCCATACCCGCAATGTTTGCAGGAGTCATTTCATCATCGCCGCAAGGGGACAGACAGGAGTGGATGTGAAGATCATAATAATATCTGCTCATTGCAAAGTCGGTATGCGCTCTTAGCTGAACGCAGGAGATTGATACCCTGTGCTCTTGCCTTCTCTATAACATCGGGGGTTATCTCCGCCTTGTCTGCTATGACAACGCATGCTACATCCACAAGACTGGCAACGGCAACGACATTTACGTTGGTCATAATAGTGACCCACATATCACCCGATTCTGCCTTGCCCATGACCCAGCTTAAAAGGTCACCCACGTAACCGCCCGTTATCTCACGGTCACCCTCGGCAAGGTTAAGTACCTCAAGATCAAGCTTTTCAATCAGATCATTTACCGTCATTTTCCTTCTCCTTGTAAAGCTCTCTTATCTTCTCTCGCATAATGAATATGCAATCGTTGGCATCGCCGTTGTTCTTTACTATATCCTCTGCAAAGGCTCTGCAGGTGGGAGCGCCGCAGGCTCCGCAGTCAAGGTGGGGGAACATCTCGTATATCGCCTGAATATCCGCCATCTTCTTCATAGCCTCGCCCATATCCGCATCAAGCTGCATAACGGGAGAATATTCAAGCTCACCCTCCCACATATGGTCCTCGGGAACATAAGTAGGATCGTCGCTCTTGGGCGCCTTGTTCTGTGATACCGGAAGTCCGCGGCGAAGGGTCTGTAATCTCGCCTTGGCTATGTAGGGGTTTTCTACAGTCAGCGCACCGCCTACGCAGCCGCCGTTGCAGGCGTTGAGCTCTATGAACTCAAGGCTGGAGAAGTTTCCGTTTTCAACCTCATCAAGTACCTTGATGCAGTTTTCTATACCGTCGGCAGACAGATATCTGTCGTTAAAAAGTGCCTTTGCCTCGCCGCCGCTGCTCGCCCAGCTGACACCGATAAGTCCGGTTTCGGCAGAATGCTCGGGGTCGGATATATTCTTCATGGAATTGACTAAAAGGAAGTATATCTCGCTGATAGATAACACTCCGTCAACGGCACTCTTCTCTACACCGATAGGATTACGCACATAGCTTACCTTGGCGGGACAGGGAGAAATGAAGAGAGCGCATATTTCCTCTTCCTTTAGATCCGGATGCTTTGCCATTACCTCTTTTTTTGCTAACTTAGCCGCCAGCTCAATGGGAGGGATCACGGGAAGCAGATTTTCACAGAGATAGGGAAATCTCTTGCTTATAAGTCTTGCAATAACCGGACACGCCGAGCTTATCACAGGCTTTGCGATGTCGGTACGCTTAAGGTAATTGCGGGTATATTCTGAAATGATCTCTGCCGCCTTCGCTACCTCAAAAACATAGTCGAAGCCACATTCGTATAGACCTGAGATAACATAGTCTATATCCTCTAAGTGGTCGAACTGACCGTAGAGTGCCGGTGCGGGCAGAGCTATCTTGAATTTGTAGTTATTATATTTATCCAGCTTATCGTAAAGAGCTTTTTTAGCCTTGTAGGGACAGAGTCTGATACACTCGCCGCAGTCGATACAACGCTCCTCGTCGATAACTGAATGTCCGTTTTGAATTCTGATCGCCTCGGTGGGACAGCGCTTTACGCAGTTGGTACAGCCCTTGCACTTATCCGCCAAAAGCGACACAGAATGTTTGAAGTTTGACATATTATCCTCCTTAAAAGAGAACTGTCATTGTTACAGTGGTTCCCTCGCCCACCACCGACTCTATCTTCATATCATCGGTATAGCGCTTCATGTTGGGCAGACCCATACCTGCACCAAATCCGAGAGACCTTACATTCTCGGGTGCGGTAGAATAGCCCTCAGTCATGGCAAGCTCGATATCGGCAATACCCGGACCGCGGTCGGCAAGGATTATAATTATTTTACCGGGCTCTACCACAACGTCGGCATTTCCGCCGTCAGCGTGGATGACCATATTGATCTCGCCCTCATACATTGCTACAGAAACACGACGGATAACCTCTGCGGGAATACCTATCTGCCGAAGCATACGCTTGACCTGAACAGAAGCCTCTCCTGCAGAAGAAAAGTTGTCACCGTCTACGTCAAAATGAAATCTGATAGGTTCGCTCATAACCGCCTCCTCAGTTGTTCACAGCTTCGTTGCGTAAGCCGTTACTATAAAGGATTCCGCAGGATACGTACATAGTCTTATCTGTGGCAAGCACTGCTATGCCGCTTTCCTTTGCCAGCTCGACGATATCGTCTGTAGGCTTCTTTGCACGCACAAAAACGATACATCTCATATCCATCATATTGGCGGTGCGTACTACCTGAAGATTGCATAATCCGGTGAGAAGCACAGCCTGATCATTTACAAAAGCAAGGACGTCACTCATCATATCACTGCCGAAAGCAGAGCAAAAGTCCTCCTCCAGCATTTCTTCGCCGCAGAGTACATCTGCCGAAAGAAGTTCTTTGATCTCACTGATTTTCATAGTAGTACCTCGTTCAGTTACAATTATTGCTTTGTAGCATACATATTCAATTTATTATACAACATCGAAAGAAAAAATGCTATAGTTTTTGAGAAATTTTTATCAATATTTATAAAAAATTTATGGAATTTAAGTTATTTGCTGTTTCCTCTTGAATTTTTTATTCGGTATGGTTATAATAGTTTATATATTGATTTTTTCGAGGTGAAATAAATTGGCAGAAGAAAATTGCACTCACGACTGTTCTACCTGCGGAGCCAACTGTCCTTCCAAGAATAAGGAATCGCTCTTAGCACCCCAGAACAAGCTGAGTAACGTTAAAAAGGTAATCGGTGTCGTCAGCGGTAAGGGCGGCGTCGGTAAGTCACTTGTAACCTCTATGCTGGCTGTAAACTTCAGCCGTATGGAGTTCAACACCGCTATTCTTGACGCAGACATCACAGGTCCCTCCATCCCCAAGATCTTCGACCTCCACGGCTGCAAGGTCACAGGTACTGACGACGGTATGTTCCCCATCGAGACTACTACAGGTATCAAGGTAATGTCGGTAAATCTGCTGCTTCCCGACGAGGAATCCCCCGTTGCCTGGAGAGGTCCTGTTATCGCAGGTACCGTTAAGCAGTTCTGGACCGACGTTATCTGGGATGACGTAGACTATATGTTCGTTGATATGCCTCCCGGCACAGGTGACGTTCCTCTCACCGTTTATCAGTCCCTTCCTTTAGACGGTATCGTTATCGTTACCACTCCCCAGGATCTGGTTTCCATGATCGTGGCAAAGGCTGTTAATATGGCTAAGATGATGAACGTACCCGTTCTCGGTCTTGTTGAAAATATGAGCTACGTTAAGTGCCCCGACTGCGGCAAGGAGATCCACATCTTCGGCGAAAGTAAGCTTGAAGAGGTTGCGGCAAACTTCAACCTTGACGTGCTTGCACGTATTCCCATCGATCCCAAGTTAGCTGCTGCCTGCGACAAGGGCGCACTTGAGATGATGGAAAACGACAGTCTCAATACTGCAGTTCAGATGATCTATAACAGAACAAAATAAGAGTTGCCCGAGGGCAACTCTTTTGTTCTGTAATGCAGAATGCAGAATGCAAAATGCAGAATTAAGGTGAAAATCCGCAGATGTGCTGCGGATTTTGATTTCAATTTATAATCAAAAAGTTTTT
>JAFQHD010000021.1 GCA_017398145.1 Clostridia bacterium | reverse complement strand
ACGAGCTTGAGCTTGTAGAGAAAGAAACTTATACGGTTTCTTGTACGGTTTACCCCTCAAATGCCAGCGATAAGACCGTAGTATGGACGACCTCCGACGATAAGGTTGCCACGGTAAACGAAGCAGGTCTTGTAACCGCTGTAGCCGAGGGCGAGTGTACCGTTAAGGCAGAATCGGGCGAAAAGTCGGTTGAGATAAGCATTAAGGTAAAGAAGGATGTTCCGGACTTCAAGGCTATATTTGACGAATATTGTTCGTCCTCTTGGGCAGAGGTAGGTAATGACGGAAGCTATCTTGAGATAGATACCAATCCTTACAACCGTGACGATTATTGGGATTCTGATGCGGATACCGCTATTGAAAAGGTAAATGCAGCACTCGGTCTTCCCGATTCCATCAACAGCGATATAGGCGGTACCTCCTGGTCTATGGGTAAGCAGAGCGAAACCTTTGAGAGTATCGGTGTTACGGTAGAGTGGACTTATCATCCTGACAAAGGAACGGAAATTACATATAAGCTTATAAATAAGTAATATAGTACCACTAATTTTCCAGAAACATTAAATCTCTGTAACAGCTACAAGATGCCCACCATAGCATTCGTAGATTACAGGATGCCGTAATGAAAAAAGAAGCTTTTGCAATGCAAAGGCTTCTTTTTTCGCGATATAAATCCCCATGGGAATGATATTTGTCTTCGACAAGCGATATTCCCTACGGGGCGATAGGGTTTATGTTATATTACGTTTTTAGAGAAAACAAACACCGTTACACAAGAGATCGTTCACTTTGGAAACTATTTACGCGTCAAATATAACGAACATTTGATGACAAAGTCATCAATGTATCGGTGCAGGTGATGTAATGACGGTGACAAGACTGCAGCAGTTCTACACCCGAGAAAGCCTTTATTTATGCGGCTTTCTCGCCTTTGGTGTAATTGGTGTAGAAAAAATCCGTTACTACTTATAAATCGTTTATGCATTTTATTATGCTTTATAATTATATTTATATTTTCTCTAAGAAGTTAAAATAAATTACACCAATTACACCGAGAGCCTACATAGCCTTATTTTATAGGACTTTGTGGCGGTGTAAATGTTCAAAAATACTTACACCCGTATTACACTTTTACACCATTGTGTCGGTATCTGTCAGCGCGATAATGAAATACATTCCTATAATTGTAAAATATTTATCGGATTTCGGTTGAAAAGTGAACAAAAATCAACCTTTTTATTGCTTTTTTTAGGTATTTATGTTACAATAATTATACTTGACAATATTTATCATGAAAGGTGAAGATCATGAAGAACGCAAAAAGATTATTGGCATTGGTTTTATGTGTAATGATGATTCTCCCCTGCTTGCCTTTAGGCATAAGTGCGGCGTATGAGAACACACACGTAAACACCGGCAATCAGATCGAAGACCTGATCGCTGTTGCCACATCACAGATCGGCTACACCGAGGGTAACTCTACCTCCCAGATGGGCGGAACCTCAGGCGGTAGCGGTAACTACACCAAGTACGGCAAGTGGTACGGTATCAACCCCGGTGCTTGGTGTGCAATGTTCGTTTCCTGGTGTGCTAACCAGGCAGGAATCCCCAAGACTACCATCACGTCTCACGCAAGCTGTGATATCGGTATGCAGTGGTTCCAGAAGAACGGATACTGGCAGTGGTCTCCCGCTTGCGGCGGTACATATCAGCCCAAGCGCGGTGATATTATCTACTTCCGCACCAACACAAATCAGGTGACCGACTCTACCCACGTAGGTATAGTTTATAACTCTGATGCTTCCAAGGTCTATACTATTGAGGGTAACGCCTCCAACAAGTGTCAGACCAAGTCATATGCTCTCTCCAGCGCATATATCATCGGTTACGGTACACCTCCCTATACCGGCACTACCGTTCCTCAGGATCTCGGTACGTACATAGTAACCGCCGGTTCTCTCAATATGAGAAATCAGCCTTCTTCATCCGGCACCATAGTCAAGGTTCTTTCCAACGGTGACGCTATCGTAGTTACACAGATATCCGGAAACTGGGCGTATACCACTTTTGAGGGTGTATCAGGCTGGTGCTCTCTGAACTATCTGCTTGCACAGAATGACATCAAATATGCTATCAGCAATGACGGTATCGATTTTATTAAGTCCCTTGAGGGCTTCTCTCAGTATGCTTACTGGGATTATGAGCAGTGGACTATAGGTTACGGTACTGCTTGCGAAGAAAACGAATATCCCAACGGCATCACCGAGGCTGAGGCAGACGCTCTGCTTCGTTCTGCTGTTGTAAAGTATGAGCTTTACGTAAATGATTTCGTTTCTTCGAACAGTATCGAGCTTAACCAGAACCAGTACGACGCCCTTGTAAGCTTTACTTACAATCTCGGCAATATCTGGGGCAACAGCTTTACCCTTAAGACCTATCTTATCAACGGTATCGAAAACTATACCGACGACCAGATCAAGGCAGCCTTCGGAGAGCACGTAACTGCCGGCGGTCAGGTCCTTGCAGGTCTTGTTTCCCGCCGTAATCTTGAGGCTGAGCTCTTCCTTTCCGGTGACGATTCCCAGACCTCTATGAGCGAGCTCTACGAGACCACCACTGCTTGGCTTGCTATGCGTGACGGCCCCGGTACGTCCTACGAGGCTCTTACGTCTTTGCCTAAGGGAACACAGGTTACGATCACACAGATATCCGGCAACTGGGGCTATACTACCTACGACGGTTACTCCGGCTGGATCTCTCTCAACTACGCTCAGAAGGTCACCGTAAAGGACTGGACTATGACCTTTGACCCCAACGGCGGCGAGATGGTAGGGGCAACTACCTACGGTATCAATACGAACGAAAGCTATGCCGACGTTATGAACGAGCTTCCCTTGGCGACCAAGGCAGGCTATACACTTACCGGTTGGTACTGTGAAAAGTACGGCTATACTCTCAGCCTTGCGGATATCTACACCGTATCCGAGGATACTACCTTCGTTGCGGTATGGCAGGTAAGCACCTGTACCGTAAGCTTTGATGCTAACGGCGGCGAGGGCGCTCCCGAGGCATTTACCGCAACTGCAAACGAGACCGTTACTCTTTCTTCCGCCGTTCCTGCCAGAAGCGGCTACGTGTTCCTGGGTTGGGCAGAGTCTGCTACTGCCTCCGAGGCAACGGTTAAGGCAGGTGCATCCTATACTCCTGCCGGAGACGTAACTCTCTATGCTGTATGGCAGGATTCAGCAGGACACGTTCACTCCTATACTCTTACATCCACAGACACCAACTGTACCGTTGACGGTGTTGCTACATACACCTGCTCCTGCGGTGACTCCTATACCGAGGCTATCCCCGCTGACGGTCACGATTTCGGCGAATGGGGAACTACCATTCAGCCTACCACCGAGTACGTGGGCAGAAAGCAGAGAAGCTGTGCGTGCGGCGCGGTCGAGGTTGAAACTCTTCCTAAGCTGAACACAACCACCTCTGCAACAGAAAAGACCTCCACCATAAATCCCGCCTTTGACGGTGAGACAAGTAGAACCGTAAAGACTCTCTATCCCGGTGTTACAAGCACCAATATAAAGACTTCATCTTCATCTAAATATGAGCTTGAAAACATAAATATCATTGAGTTTGACCTGGCACAGACAGACCTCTACGTTGACGTTACCAACACACGTGACTATGCTAACCAGGCAAGAACAACTCTTAATACGGTTACTAACTTCAACGCTAACAACGGCGAGGGCAAGACCGCTATCGCTGCAATAAACGGCGACCTCTGGATGATGTCCAGTGCTCACTCCCGTGTTGAAGGCTCAGGTACCTCCTACGGCGGTTACTCCGATGCAGTTGTGACCAAGGCTCTTACACTCCCCAGAGGATTTAACGTATATGACGGTGAGATAGTTTGCTCCGCATATATGCAGCAGGAAACTCCCTACGAGGGCGAGTTCTGGTCCTTTGGTGTGACCGAGGACAATATCCCTATGATCGGTTGTCCCGAGCTTATTATGTCTGTAACCAACAACGCTACAGGCACAACGGTAAATCCCCACGGTCTCAACAGACTTCCCGCAAACAACGCTTTAGTAGTTTACACAGACAAGGGTTGTCTTAACAACTATGCCCTCAGCGATGCATATGAGGTAGTTATCGACTGCGGTTACGATTACACTGTAAGAAGCGGAGCTTCTATCACAGGTACCGTTACCGGAATCTATTCCTCCTCTACCGCCACCAATCCTACAATGCAGGCTAACCGCATCATCCTTACTGCACGCGGTTCCGCACTTTCTTTGCTTTCCTCCTTTGCTGTAGGTAACTCTGTTACACTTAACTTTGCAGTAAATGAAAAGTATAACAGAAACAGCGAGGGCTGGCAGAACGTTAAGAACGCTGTCGGCGGTCATATGCCCTTCGTTGTTGACGGTGTTAAGCAGGAAACAGGCTCTACAAACAACTATCCTACCACTATCGTTGGTATCAAGCACGACGGCAGCGTATGCTTCGTTGTAAACGACGGCCGTCAGTCCTCCTTCAGTACAGGCTTTGACTTTGATATGTACTGGAATCTGGCAGACGACCTTGACCTCAATACCGCGTTTATCCTTGACGGCGGCGGTTCTGCAACTCTGGTTGAACTTACCGATGCAGGCTATGCGGTCTCCAACTCTCCCTCTGACGGAACCTCCCGTTCCGTTGTAAACTCGGTTATCCTCTCCGCAGGTCCCGAAAGAGCTGCACAGGGTCACTTTGAGGTTGAGATCCCCAGCCCCGACATTGATCTTACAAATCTTTACTTTGCAGGAAGCGACGCCTTCAATCTTATAGGCAATCAGGCAGAGATGAGAATGAACAAGACCGCAAACGGCGTACAGCTTATGACCTGGGATATCCTCAACGGTCCTAACGTATCAATAAGCTACGGTCTTCCCGGTACCTCCAGCAAGAACCCCAACTCTGTTCTTGCAGGTGTAAGTTATCCTTCCATCAATGCATCAAGCTACCCCTACGTGGTATTTGATATGGCGATCACCTCCGCTTCCACAAGCGCGGTACAGTTCCAGAGCATCTATGCCACCTCAGGAAGCACCTACGTTATAAACGGTAATAACTTTATCGGCTTTAATAATGCATACAACAATGCAGGATTCGGTAAGTATACCATCAATCCCGGCGCAAACGCATATTATTCAGGTCAGCTTAATACCTTTAAGTTCGGATTCTTCTATCCCGCAAACGGTGTTACCACCGTTCCCGGTGACTACGTAATGCTTCGTTCCGTCCGTCTTGCAAAGACCGCGGCAGAGGCAAACGCTATGGCAATAGGTCAGCCTGCGGTTTACACGGTTAATTTTAATGCTAACGGCGGCGAGCTTATTACTGCATCAAAGACGGTTATCGCAGGTCAGAAGATGGGAGCATTCCCCACACCTACACGCGACGGCTATACCTTTGACGGTTGGTATACAGCGCCTACAGGCGGCGGTAAGGTTACCTCCTCCACTAACGCTTCGGCTATGACCCTTTATGCACATTGGAGTGCAGTTACTACGGAAGATGATTCCGGTATCGCCGCTCCCGACCTCGATTATGAAGGCGAGCTTTCCTCTGTTGTAAGCTACAAGACCACGGCAAGCTGGCTTACAATGCGTGATGCGGCAAGCACTGACGGTGCGGCTCTCGGCTCTCTTCCCAAGGATACTGTGGTTACCACCTCCGCCTTTGACGGCAAGTGGGGCAAGGTAAACTACGACGGCGTGAGCGGTTGGATCTCCCTTAACTACGGCGAGCCTACCTGCGGTCAGACCATCTGGACTCTCGGCTTTGATGCAGGCGAGGGAACACTTGTAGGCACCAGCCTTTACGGTATCAACACGGGTGACTATTATGCCGATGCAGTTTCCTCCGTGCCTTCTGCGGTAAGAGCAGGCTATGACTTCGGCGGCTGGTACAACGAAAAGTATAACATCACCTTCAATAACCCCATCGACACATCCCTCCGTTACGAGCTTACCGAGGATCTTGTATTTACCGCTATCTGGAACAAGTCTGCCGAGCATACGCATAAGTATACTTCCGTTACAACAGAGCCTACCTGTACAACTGCAGGTAAGACGGTCTACAGCTGTAGCTGCGGTGACAGTTACACCGAGACCATCCCCGCTACAGGCCACGATTACAGCGAGAGCATAACCGAGGCAACCTGTACCGAGGCAGGCAAGAATGTAAAAACCTGTAACAACTGTGGTGATACCGTGACCGTGACTGTCCCCGCACTCGGTCACAGCTTCGGCGCTTGGATCGAAACTACAGCTCCCACAACCACCGCTACAGGTGTTGAAACAAGAGTTTGTACGGTTTGCGGCGCTACCGAGACCCGTGATATACCCAAGCTTGAGGTAGTTGATCCCGTGCTTCCCGAGGGTGAGCCCGGTGTATTCAGCGTAAACAACTATACTATCAGACTCGGCAACATTACCGATATCAAGGAGATAAGATTTGCTATCGGACATTATACCAAGGGTGCTGATGTCAAGGCGGCAGAAAAGAACGTAACTATGGATGCCGCAACCGTAGCCAAGAACACCGTTGACGGCGTTATGACCTACGATCTGCCCTGGATGGGTGAATATACCTTCTGGGTAAGATATAACGACGGTTCTCAGTATTTCCTCTACACCGATGTAGACGATATCAATCCCTATGTAGAATCCTACGGTGTTAAGATCACCGTTAAGGATTATGCAGAAAATTATAAGGACCTCTGGATAGCCGAAGGTACGTTCAACAGCTATGCCGAGATCAAGGCTTCTACCGCCTTTAAGTATCAGGCGTCTGCAAACAAGCTTGCGCTTTATGCTGTAACCACTCACGATTTCAGCTATACCGTCACCAACCCCGGTGATTATACCGTTCTTATCAGATATAACGACAATACCTTCGATGTAATACATACCACGCTTACCGTTGACGTTCCCGTATTCGTCGAAAACGGTCTTCAGGTGACCGTTACCAATATACCCGATATCAAGATCATAAGGACCGCATACGGTAAGTATAACTCTGTAGCTGAGATCAAGGCAGCAAGCGGAGTTCGTAACTTCAACAACAAGACTGCCATCAAGGATGCGGCATCCTATATGATACAGTACCGCGAGGAGGGTATCGTTACCCTTATCGTAGAATACAATAACGGCTATAAGCATATCCACCATTACAATGTAACTAAGAAGGTTCCTACCTTCACTCAGGACGGCAATACAGTTACTATCGGCAGCCTTGACGATCTGTATATCGTAAGATATGCTCCCGGTAAGTATACTACAGCAAATGCTATCAAGGCGGCTGCAGGCAGCAAGTATCTCAAGACCGCTGACATTGTCAACGGCAAGCTTACGGTAGAGCTTGACCGTGCAGGACGCTGGAGCTTCATGGTACAGTATAACGACGAGTCCTACAACTTCTATCTTATCGAGGTTGCAGAGGCTGATATTCCCGTAGCTCCCTGTACACATAAGTGGGGCGAGTGGAAGGTAACAACTCCTGCTACCACCGAGACAGAAGGTGTCAAGACCAGAACCTGTACGCTTTGCGGTGATACGGAGACTGCTTCTATTCCTAAGCTTGAGGAGGTTGCTACCGTTCCTACCGCAACGAACGTCAGCGTTTCGGGCGCATTCTCTGATAATATGATCCTTCAGAGAGATGAGGCTCTCTCTGTATGGGGTACTGCAGACGCAAACAGCGGTACCGTTGTGGTTGAGCTTGGCGGAAAGACCGCTTCTGCAAAGGTTGGTGCTGACGGCAGATGGAAGGCGACCTTCGCCGAAACCTTCTCCTACACCACCGACGGTCAGCCTCTTACAGTCAAGGGTGCTGACACTACCAAGACCTTCAATGACGTTCTTATCGGTGACGTATATTACGTT
>JAFQHD010000230.1 GCA_017398145.1 Clostridia bacterium | reverse complement strand
GGCCCCGGACTGTCCGACCGCATGGTACGAGCCTGCCACGCAAGCTGTCGCATGGCACTTGAAAAAGCGGTAGCCGAAGGGCTGATACGTGTCAACCCTGCCATCGGGTGTAAACTGCCACCCAAGAAAGCGCGAGAGATGCAGGTGCTGACGAAGGACGAGCTGCAGCGATTCCTCGCCCAAGCCAAAGAGGACGGATACTATGAACTGTTCCTCTTGGAGCTCGGTACGGGAATGCGCCGAGGGGAACTGATGGGACTGCAATGGGACGACCTCAACTTCCAAACGGGCGAGCTTCAAATCGTCCGCCAGGCGTGTGCGGTGAACGGCGATATCGAGATCTCCGTGCCGAAAACAAAAAGCTCCATCCGCACGGTGGTGCTGCCGCCGTCCTTGGTGGAGGTGCTGAAAAAGTATAAGGAAACAATTAACTCGCGCTGGATGTTCCCGTCACCGCAAAATCCTGACGTGCCGAGGTATCCCACGTCCGTTGGCGATATCCTGTCGTTCCTACTCAAGCGAGCGGGATGCAAGCATGTGCGGTTCCACGATCTTCGTCATACCTTCGCTACGATGGCTCTGGAAAATGGAATGGACGTGAAAACGCTGTCGGCGACGATAGGCCATGTTTCCGCCGCGACCACACTTGATATTTACAGCCACATGACCGATACCATGCAGATGCGGGCGGCGGTGAGCATAGACCGCAAAATCGGCGGCACAAACGCGCAGATGCCTGCGGTAGAGCAAACACCCGAGGAGACGGCGAAACGACCCGTAAACGCCCCGTGTGCGCCCACAGAACCCCATCCCGAGCCCGTCCCGAGAAAGATACGCAAATCCGGAACCGGATGTCTGTATCAGATCAATAACAACCTCTGGGAAGGCAGCTTCTTCCCACGACTGCCGAACGGTAAGCGAAAGAAATTCAACGTCTACGCCGAAACCCGCGACCAATGCGAAACTAAACTCGCCGAGATGATCACACGAGTCAAAGCAGAGATTGCCGAGGAAAAAGCAAAACTAAAGGAGGGCGCCGAATAGGCGCCCTTGAATTACTATTGAGTTTTTTCGAAATATCTGATATAATGTTCTAAAATGATGTAAACTAAAGACTAAGAGGTTTTTCAAATGAAAGATAGCAAGAAAAACATGGTTTTGTGCATCTTGTTTATTTTGGTTGTATGCATATTTCTTGTGTTGTTGCCATTAGTAATAAACCATATATATTATATGGAAGCACCGTTGGAGTTTTTTGTAACAGACCTTAAAGTGGCAGACTATGTGGTCTATTACGCAAGTGCATTGAGTTTTCTTGGTAGTTTGATTTTAGGAATACTAACTCTTTATCAAAACAAACGTGCTCAAGAGAAAACTGATGAAATAAATAAGTTGCAGCTTGAAATACAAAAAAGAAGTATGGAACTTGCGGAGAGACAATACAAGCAGGAAACTGAAGCGTTAATTCCCAAGTTCAATATTTCTATTTTAAGTTATTCTGGACACTATTTGAATCCTAGAATTAAGATTAAGAATGTTTCTTCGATACTAATATCTGATTTGACTTTTATATCTGCATTTGTAAAAGATGATGAAGAAAATACTATTAGAAAAGTAACCGAACATAAAATCAAAAGTCGCTCGTTACCATCTAATGAAGAAACTATTATTGATTTGAAAATGTTGAATCTTTCGAAGCGTACGGGAGATAGAGATTATCAGTTTTACAATAATGTTGATTTTGTGCTTGAATTTTCGTGTGAAGATGAAAAGTATAACAAACACTATTTCCGCGCTATTCTAAAGATACCTAATACAAAGGATTTTGTTGGGGATCATTGGAAAGTTGAAAAAGTCGGCTGAATAGAATTGTAAAATAACACACTGGTGACACAATAAAGGGGAGCGACTCGTAAGAATCGCTCCCTAAAAAATTGTTCACAGGAAATAAAGAAATAGCGTGCAGATAGTAAATGTCAATTATAGCTGTCTGACTTATTTACTGATGCTCATGGTGTGTTATATTCACAATCCCATGTTATAACGACTATTGATGGACGAAATTAGTTCATCATCGTTTTTAGTGCCTCTTCTCATTTCAAAGATAACATCTTCTAAAAAATGAGAAATACGCCTTAACTGCATATTATATGGTATTTCATCAATGTTTTGAGAATAAAATAATCTTGAAAGGTTATAACTATGAATATTACAAAAATCAAAACTACCTATTTTGTAATCTGTGTTGGCGAGATACTTGATAAATAACAGCTCTGTGTCTCCGCGATATATAAAATCAGGAGAACTGTCTTCTATCTTTTCAATAAATTCTACAAAAGCCCTTTCACTATAATAAATTTTTCCCAAGCGCCTGGTTGTTAAAGCAACAGCATCTTTTGCATAAGGTCTTACATTAGGGAAAATTTCAGCAAAATCTAAACTAGGATAGTGCGCATACCCCGGCAAAAAGAATTGGACATTTTCACCGGACCTTCTATCAAAATAGTCGAAATGATGATCAAGCATTCCTTCGCGATTAAGATGCAGTATGGTGCTAGGTTTTATTAAAAGAACAGGAATTAACTTATCTCTATTATCACTTGAATATCGCAAAAACTCTAAAAAATCGTGATAAGAACACACTGGATTCATATTTTACCTCCGTTCTAACATTACAATAAATTACTACGAAAACAAGCCGCAAAGTTTTTCTTTGCGGCCTTGTTTTGCGGTCAAAACCGCTGTTTTGGTCCGAGTGACAGGGATCGAACCTGCGGCCTGATGGTCCCAAACCACCCGCGCTCCCAGCTGCGCCACACCCGGATATCTATTCAATTTTTTGGTTTTTGCGTGGAAGTGGGACAAACTGTGGTCAAACTCAAAATCCACGCAGTTTTGCATTTCCTTAAAGTACCGAAACTCCGCATAAACAAAGGGTTTTCGGGCTTTCTCGTTTTCTACGGTGTTTCGCCCCGGGCACGCTCCCAAAGCAAGCGCGCTTCCTGTTGTAACATCGGCTCTGCTCTCGCAAGCCGTAGTTTGCTCTGCAATCGCCGTGTTACTGCCACTCCTCATCCTTCGCTTCATCCGCCACAGGCGGCGCTCGGGATCGTCCCCAGCTGTGCCACATCTCGTTAGTAAATTATATATAGTATAACCGACAGAAAGACACGATTCACTCTCTGCAGTATGCCAGCGGGGGCTCCCCGCCGCCACATCTCGATGTTATTGCTTTAGTATTATATCAAATCAAAACTGCGGTGTCAAGTGGATTTTTTATATATAGTTGAACTCGTACCTAAGATATGCTATAATATCTCCGAGGTGATGACATGAAACTGAAATATCCTGTTTTAATGGTACACGGAATGGGTTTTCGTGACTACAAGCTTGTAGGATATTGGGGAAGGATCCCCGATGAACTTGGTAAGCTTGGCTGTAATATTTATTTCGGTGAGCAGGACAGCAACGCAGATATAGATACCAACGGCAGGCATATCGCACGCCGTATAGAAGAAATACTCGGAGAAACAGGAGCTGATAAGGTCAATATCATAGCTCACTCCAAGGGCGGGCTTGACAGCCGTTATGCCATATCTTCGTTAGGGATGGCGGACAGAGTCGCATCCCTTGTTACGGTATCCACACCTCATAACGGTTCAAGGACGGTGGACTTTCTTATGAGATTTCCGGATCCGCTTATACGCTTTGTCGGCTTTTGTACAGACTGTTGGTTCCGTGTGTTAGGCGACAAAAAGCCGAATACATACAGTGTATTTCATTCCTTTACCACCAAGGGCGCTGCAGAATTTAACGAGCAGACTCCCGACTGCGACGGAGTGCTGTACCAAAGCTATGCTACTGTTATGAAAAAGCCCTCAAGCGATATGCTTATGTGGTTTACCAATGCCGTTGTCGGCTGTATTGAAGGTGAAAACGACGGGCTTCTGACCCCCGAATCGGTAAAATGGGGAGAGTTTAAGGGTGTATACAGAGGCGCAGGAAGAAGAGGTATATCTCACTGCGACCAGATAGATCTGCGGCGCAGAGCCCTTTGTGAAAAAGAAGGCGAGGGGCTTGCGGATATAGTTGACCTCTACAAGACAATCGTCAGAGAATTATATGACCGAGGCCTTTAACCAAGAAACACGTAAAACCTTACCTCGTTCAGCCTTGACAATACAGTATATAAATGCTATAATTTATAAGTTAAAATATATCATCTTGAAGGAGATATCAACATGAAGAAAATCATCAAAATCACAGCACTCATGATGGCTGTTGTGCTTATGGCACTTACATTTGCCGCTTGCGGTACTACCGCTACCGAAGAACCTAACGAAGTAAAGGCTGTTGACGTAAAGAAGTATTCTGTTACCTTCTATGCGGACGAGGTTCCCGCATTCGTTGCAGACCAGGTCAAGAAGAGCATGAAGGTATACGATTCTGAAAACGATGTTGATCTCGGTCTTGTTACCGAAGTGCTCAACGAGGATGCTATCTGCTACGCTTCCGATGCGGGTAAGCTCATTCTTACCACCAAGGCCGGCTACAGAAGCCTTATGATCACAACTACTGTTGAGGCTACCGAAGCTCTTGAGGGTTGGTATATCGGCGACACTCTCTACGGCATCGGTCACACCGATACCCTTCACATTGGTAACACCGAGGTAGAGCTTACACTCCGTTCCTTTGAAGCTCTGGACTAATAATATGTCAAAAAAACTTAAGATAATGCACATCATCAGCGGTGGTGACAAGGGCGGTGCAAAGACCCATATGTTTGCCCTGCTTGATGAGCTGTGTAAGATAGCTGACGTTACCGTTGTATGTCTTATGAAGGGTGTCTTCTATGAAGAGATACTTGAAAGAGACGTACGTACGGTGCTTTTAGAGCAGCATACAAGATTTGATTTTTCAGTAAAGAATAAGCTGGAAAAAATGATAAAGCAGGAGGGCTTTGACATAGTCAACGCCCACGGTGCAAGAGCAAACTTTATTGCCATGTTCTTGAACCAGAAGAAGCTTGGTATCCCCGTTATTACAACGGTACACTCCGACCCTCTTCTTGACTTTGATACCATAACCAAAAAGCTGTTCTTTACAAACATCAACATCATGGCTCTGAAGCGTCTTGACTACAAGATCGCCGTTACCGACTCACTCCATGACCTTCTTATCGAGCGTGGCTATGCTCCAAACAACATCCGTACCGTGCGAAACGGTATGGACTTTGAGACAGAGGAGACCCACGGCACAAAGGAGGAGTTTGCGGCTCGCTTCAATATCCCCTACGATCCCACAAAGGTATATTTCGGTATAGCTGCCCGTCTGGTTCACGTCAAAGGTGTTGACCAGTTTGTACGCATAGCCGCAAAGGTACTCTCCAAGACCGACGACGCCCGTTTCGTCATCATCGGCGAGGGTGAGGACGAGCCCATGCTCAAGGCTCTGGCAAAGGAGCTGGGCGTTGAGGATAAAATCTATTTCCTCGGCTTTGTAAAAGAGGTCTACGACTTCCTCAACTTCGTTGATGTAAATATGCTGACCTCTTTAAGTGAGGGCTTCCCTTACTCTATCCTTGAGGGTGCAAAGGCAAAGAAGGCTACCGTTACTACGGCAGTAGGCGGTATTCCCTTGCTTATCCGTGACGGCGAAAACGGCTATATGTTCGAGTCGGGAGATATCGACACGGCAACCGAAAAGCTCCTTGATCTTATCGAGCACCGTGAAAAGCTCACCGAATTTGGTGAAAGGATATACATTGACGCTAAGAGAGATTTCTCCAACAAGACTCTGGCAAACAACTACTATGCAAGCTACGAAAGCTTTATCCGTAAGTTCAACCGCGAAAAGAAGTATGATATCCTGCTTTCGGGTTATTACGGCTTTAACAACTTCGGTGACGATATGGTTGCACGTACCCTTATTACCGAGCTTAAAAAGCATGATCCCAAGCTTGAAATAGCGGTTCTGTCCAATAATCCCAGATCAACCGCCGTTTCTCTGGGCGTTGATTCCATGGAAAGATACAACCTTATCAAGCTTGCACGTATGATAAAGCACAGCGACGTTTACGCCTACGGCGGCGGTACTCTTCTAACCGACATCACCAGCCGTAAGTCACTTCAGTATTATACAGCTACCCTTATGTACGCAAAGCGCAAGGGTCTCAAGACCGCAGTTATAGCAAACGGTCTCGGTCCCTTTGTTCACAAGTCCAGCGAAACCTCTGTAAAGAAGATTCTTGACAAGGTAGACGTTCTTGCGTTCCGTGACAATCACTCATTTGAGTATTCAAAACGTTTGTCGGACAACATCCGGCCTCATCTCACCGCTGACTTAGCACTTCTCTTCGAGCCCTCGAAGGAGGCAATGAAGAAGACTCAGAATTTCCTTTCGAACAACAAGCTATGTGCAAAGGATTATTTCGTGGTGTCGCTCCGTGACTGGCGCAACATTCCCCGTGATTACACAAGCACCGTTGCCGCTGCCTGCGATTATATCGCAGAGAAGTATAAGCTCGTTCCCGTGTTCGTTCCCCTACAACCCTCAAAGGATACCCGTATAAGCGAGGAGGTTGCGACAAAGACAAAGGCAAGAAGCGTTGTTGCATACGAGGTCAACGACGTTGACAACGTATGTGCTCTCATCAAGGACGCAGGCTTTACTCTGGCGATGAGACTTCATCCCCTTATCTATTCTTATTCCGCATCTATTCCCTTCTTAGGTCTCTCCTATGACGAGAAGGTAAGTTCCTTTATCAAGGAGGTCGACCGTGACGACTGGCTTGACGTTGCGGATATCAGCATCGAGCCTCTCAAGAAGATGATCGACAAGGCGTTCGCAGATACCAACACTCATGAATCCCTTGATGAAATGAAGCAAAGAGCGAAGAGGAATATCGAGCTCTTGGCTGAACTGTTATAAATCACACAAAACTCCCTGTGCTTGGCAGGGAGTTTTTTATATCTCGCTCTATAAACATATCGCTTATGTTTATGTAAATATCACATTTACCGAGGTAAATATATCATAAAAGCATAATAAAAAATTGTGGCGTAAAGCCACAATCTTGCTTGATGGTACTATTATCGGAGATTGATGATACCGTTATCGGAGATTGTGGCGTGAAGCCACAATCTGTCTTGATGATACTGTCATAAGAGATTGTGGCGTAAAGCCACATTCTGTCTTGATGATACTGTCATAAGAGATTGTGGTGCGAAGCCACATTCTCGCTTGATGATATGATAAAACAAAAATCCGCCGAAGCGGATTTTTCCTTAACGAAAACCAACTGCTTTCTTTTCATGAATCCTTTTGATTCATTTCACGATGCAATACATGTTTTCACTAAAACCAAAGGTTTTCGTTTCATTAAATATTGGATAGCGGTATTACTCCGCTATCCAATATTTATCTTTAGTTATTCCTATAACGATATCCCCGTCTCTGTCAGTACGGTAAATCTTGTCAAGATGGCTGTTGAGAAGTGCGAGTGTTTCCACATGAGGGTGACCGTAGGTGTTATCCTCACCCACCGAGATAACTACCACCTCGGGAGATACGGCATATACAAACTCCTCGCTTGAGGATGTAGAGGAGCCGTGATGTCCTACCTTAAGTATCTCGCAATCCAGCTTGTCGGGATAGTTTCTAAGGATAAATTCCTCGTTTTCCACCTCGGCATCTCCTGTAAACAAAGCATCCACCTCGCCGTAGCTGACCTTCATAACAAGGCTTACCCCGTTGGCATCCTCGGGCTTGTATCTCGGACCGGGAGACAGTATCTCCACGGTTATATCGCCTATAACGAACTTATCTCCTGAACAGGAATAGATAAGATCACTGCCTTCGTAGTCTACCGCCTCCATCAGCTTTCGATAGCAGGCGGTATTCTCATAGTAGTCGGGCATAACCACATTTTCTACCTTATAGTGGTTGATTATATCATCCGCACCGCCTATATGGTCCTCGTGAGGATGGCTGAAAAAAGCGTATTCAATCTCGTATACTCCGAGGGCATCAAGATATTCTAAAAGTGCCGGTGCGCTGTCACCCGGACCTGCGTCTATGAGGATATCTTTGTCTCCGTTGTCGATAAATGCAGCGTCTCCCTGCCCTACGTCGATTATATGGATAGCTACCTCAGCGTCCGAAAGAACTCCCGAACCGAGGCGCATATCCTCCGGCATCTCAAGGATCACATATACCGCCAGCGCTAAGATTACTATAAAGACAAGTACCGCCATTGTGATGATTTTTTGCTTACTGTTTGTCTGCATCAGAGTCTCCGATCATTTTATTCATACCTCGGCAGAGAAAAAACGCGGGAACAGAAACTAAAAACCACACCGCTGTAAAAAGCGGGCATATCTGTCCCATTATATTAAAGGGACGGTCCGAATAATCCCAGACCGAAAGTCCCATTCCACGGTTCACCACACAGCCGATACTAAACTCTACTGCGGTTATTAAAAGAGCTCCCAATATACATTTTATGAGTAAACGCATATTACGAAAATGCCTCTCTATACAGAACATCCCCGCAAGGCAGACTCCCCCCGCTATTGCCATACTGATATGGGTATACCCTCTCCACATTATTTCCATAAGGCTGTAGAGTATCCCGCCTATGGCAAACACTACCGAATATATTTTCATTATATCACCCCGAAAATAAGAATTGACAGGATTTCGGGGAGTTATACCTATGTATGTATCTATTATATCACATTTTTTACCATCAGGCAAGGTCTTGACAAAATGATTTTTGTGTGTTATAATGCCAACAGAACATTTGTTCTGGTGGTAGAACAATCCTATTTAAGGGTATGCGATAAACTAATTTCGAGGCACTCGTTACAACAGAGTCTTTGCTCTGTTGTGTATATATAGCAGAACATTTGTTCGTTATGGCAGGTTGCAGGATAAATTATTGTTTAGCGCTACACATCCCATTGGGGGACAAGAAACGGGTTCGACTAAACTAACTGCGATTATAGTTCAAGGATTATCCTTGCTGAAAAAATCGTTGATCTCACAATGCAGAAGCTGTGCCAATGCGGGAAGGAAGGTTATATCGGGATAACACTCCTCCCTTTCCCATTTCGATATTGCTTGCGGAGAAACGCCCATAAGAGCTCCGAACTGCTCTTGGGTCAGGCAATGAGCAGTCCGGTATTCTTTGATCTTATCCGATATAGTTATATTATTCATCTTTCACCAACCAATAGCATTCCTTTTCTCTTGCCATAATTCCGAAAGCGATCATTTCCCGTCTGACGGTACAATGGTCTTCGTGGAAACGGTGAATGATATCGTTGACCTCGGGCTCATCATATTTTCTGCCCGGCTCAAAGCTTTTGGCAATCTCCTTTAAGACTATCTCCCGCTTTTTTCGCTGTGTGGGCAGATGTGTCAGTCTGCCGTATTTGAAGAATCGGGATATTACCTCTCTGTTATACCTTTCATCAGCACCGAGTGCACTGCTGTTATCCTTTATCAGTTCATACAGCGGTTTATCAAAGATCTCACGGTTGAGAGAATAGATGATATAAAACTGAGAACGGCTGCAGTTTACGATACCTGCCGATTCCATCTTTTTAAGATGATAACAAACGGTAGCGGGAGTAAGTCCGATATCGCAGGCTATCTTCTCCACATAAGAATCCTCTTTCATAAGGATATTAAGTATCTTTAGCCGAGTCTCGTCGGCAAGAAGCTTTAACAGTTCAAGCTTTTCTTTCATAGGCTCGCGTCCTCTCTGTTCTGCCACGCTTGGTTAAGACATTCTATGGCAAACTCAAATCCGCCGATACGTTCGATAAGCTCAACCTTTTCCCAATCGGTTGCGTTATGACTCTTCACTTTGAGCTTTGCAAGTTCTCTTTCTGTAAACTCCAACATTGCATAATACAAACTAAAATCGGGCTTTTCATTTGGTGTGGCAGATTCATACAAAGCTAAATATTCGGCACATTCCTTGAAAATTTCATCAAAAGGTTGAAGCAAATAATGAGAATATTCAATGTTATGCAACTTTCTGCAACGATTATTATTGTGTACAGTGCTGTGAATCAATGATACGGAAGCATAGCGATATTTTGCACACTTGTATTCTGCAATTTTTTCTTTTTTCTGTAGAGGTGTTTTATCAAGGGAACCTGTAAAATCGCAAAGTCTTTTACACTCCTTACCAAGCAAATCATTGGCTATAAGAAAAAATGCAGAATCGCCTATTATCTTTCCGTTTGATACCTGAATTGGATATTCGTTGGTTTTTCGTTCCCAACCCTTATCAAGTGCACTCAGCGCAAAGCGGTAACCTTCAAGCTTTTCTTTGATCTCGACACTTTCCCAATCGTCAGCGTTCTTGAGTTTTTCGTTTAACTCCGCGATTTTATCCTCCGTATATGCCTTTATACCGTAGTATAATTTATATTCCTTTTTTTCGTCTTCGTGAGCATCGGTATACAAAGTTAAATATTCGGAATGTGCATTAAGACTTGTTTCAATATCTATATGTGTACAACCGCACTCGATCACGTTTTTACCGTGGAAAAGCATATTGGATATACGGTGAAGAGCAGAAAGGCGATATTTTGCACATTTATATTCGACTGTCCTTTTTTCTTTTTCTTCCCTGTTTTCATCGAGTTCACTACAGAGCGATTCAAAGGGCTCGATTTCCTTATTGATAAGGTTATACGCTGTTTCATAGAATATATTTTCCTTCATTTTCAAACCTCCCACTGTAGATTCGGATAGATATTATTCTCTTTTCTCCATTTCTCCCAAGCTTCAAATACACGTTTCACCGATCTTACCTTTATCTGAAATTCAAAAATATTCTTTTCGTCTCCGCAGGATCTTGCCGCTGAAAGCTCTGCCTTATAGCCCTCGTATATCTGACTGCGCATAAACAGCTCTGCCTGAATCGCAGATAACATAATCATCCGCTCTTCATCATCAAGCGACATATAAAGCTCATAAATATGAGGAAAACAATTCTGCATTATGTTTTGGCAGATGGGAGTTCTTAGCTTAAGTACCGCTTCTCCCTTTTCGCTGTTGGTTGCCGTCATATATAGACACCCCGCACGCATACAAAGACTGTACATTCCAAGCTCGATTTGAATTGCCTTCTGCTCTGTTTTGTGTTCCTTGGATACAGAATCGAGACGTGATCTACATTCATCACAAAAGCTCTTTGTTATATCAACAAGTGAATTGTATATTTCGTTTACGTTCATTGTAATACTCCTTTGATCTGTCAGTTTGGATGAAACGAACCGTCACTGAATATAGGATCATATGCGATTGAAGGAGGGCGTCATGAAGATGACCCTGTTCAGATTCAGCATAGGTCCGTTCCTTCCGATTTGGGATCCCTGTACTGTTATGATACACATCTAATCACTTTCTGTCAATAGTGTTTAGATATATTTCTAATCATTCTACCAATGGTTGTAAAGCACATATAAACATAAAGAACAGCGGTTGTCCGCTGTTCTCCTACGAAATTATATAAGCTTGGTTATTCTTTCTACCGCAGTCTTGTAACGCTCGGTATCGGATATAACTTTGAAGCTCTCCCAAGGTCCGTATGGTCCCGTAAGTATCTGCTCCACCATATCGGACACAGGCGATATAAGCCACTCCTTGTCACGCTCTATGAGATCGAGTAAGGGTGTATTGTATTTCACGACCTTACCGTCGGGAAGCTCTGCTATCTTGACCAAAAGCTCTACGGCTTCTTCCAACTCGGTATATCCTTCATCGGTGTTACCCAAACTGAACTCTGCCGAGGCTAAGCGGAATTTAACAAAAGCTCTGTGTCTCATCCAGGCATCAATATCTGTGGATGTATCCCTCATAGAATCTATCATATCAAGGATAGCAAGGTTTGCTGCCTTATTATACTCGGCATCATCTTTCTTTTTAAAGCCCTTTAAGAATATCTTTGTCAGCCCTTCGATAAGGTTTTCTTGGGCCTTTTGGTTAAAGGCATCGGTCTGTCCCTGATATTCATAACGGTTTAATAGAGCATCGTCGGGTGTCATATAGTCGTTGCCTAACTGCTCAAGCCAAGGTTTACAGGCTTCTTCGTTGATTTCGATATCCACCATAGTTACCCTTGTATTATGCTTTATCCAGAACTCGGCATCGCTTGCACAGATGAATTCCGCAAATTCACGCAATTCGGATATATTCTTTGCAGCCTCCTCGGCACCGAGGATATGATACTGACGGAGGATATGATATTTGATCTGAGGTTCATAGGGAAGCTCTGACATGACCTTTCGCATCTCGGTTATCTTATCCTTGACACTTCCCTCACCCATAATATCAAGCATAAATACTTTTCTTATCTTATTTTCCACCGACTCGCTGTCGCATCCTAAAAGAGTATCGGTAGTAACACCGAAATACGCAGCGATCTCGGGAATAAGCTCAATATCCGGATATGCGGCTCCGTTTTCCCAACGACAGACCGACTGACAGGTAACTCCGAATTTCGCGGCTAATTCCGCTTGGGTGATATTTCTTTCTTTACGAAGTTTTTTTATTTTTTCTGAAATTGCTATCTTCATATTTTTTCTCCTTGTTCTTAACTTTAACAATAGAAATTTCTCCACCCCGTGTGATACGGAAAGGATCTAATATCCTATAAAGTATAGTTTTGTCGGGGCAGCTTGCCCCTCGGGCCCGTGTCAATATTATCCGTCATTTTATGCCAAAAATCAATAAGCAGGAAAGGAAAGGTTGTTAACCGTTGAGTGAATTTTGTACAGAACAATTTAACAGAAGGACTATACTCCACTGCGACCTTAATTCCTTTTTTGCTTCTGTCGAGGTCAAGCACCGTCCCGAGCTTCGTGGAAAGGCGGTGGCGGTATGCGGAGCCAAAGAGGACCGTCACGGCATAGTCCTTGCAAAGACCAACGAAGCAAAGCGTTTCGGTGTCAAGACGGGAGAAGCCATATGGCAGGCAAAGCAGAAATGCCCCGATCTCATTATAGTAGAGCCTCATTACCGTTGGTATGACGAGTATTCTCTTGCGGCAAGGGAGATATACTATCGCTACACCGATCAGGTAGAGTGCTTCGGAATAGACGAATGCTGGCTTGACGTCACGGGCAGCCGTTTGCTGTTCGGAGACGGTGTTGAGATTGCCGATAAGCTCCGCGAGGATATGAAACGGGAGCTGGGACTGACTATTTCGGTGGGAGTATCCTTTAATAAGATATTTGCAAAGCTTGGCTCGGATATGAAAAAGCCTGATGCTACCACAGTCATAAGCTATGAGAATTTCCGTGAAAAGGTATGGCCGCTGCCTGTAGATGAGATGATGGGTATAGGTCCCGCTACAAAAAGAAAGCTTGCCAAACACGGAATTTATACCCTCGGACATCTGGCAAGGCTGGATATAGAGCTGTGTAAGCATATTCTCGGCAAGGTAGGGACTGACCTGTGGGTCAGTGCTAACGGAATGGGAAGTGACAGGGTATCGAATTTCTTTGACAGTTATCCTGTTAAAAGCATCGGCAGAGGTAACACCTTTCCCCACGACCTTACCACAAACGAAGAGGTCAGAGTAAGGCTATATTTTCTTGCCGAGGACGTGGCACACAGGCTGCGAAGCGAGGGCTTCTGCGCTACAAAGGTGCAGATATGCGTAAAAAACGAGGATCTTATCTGCCGTGATATTCAATCCCCCCTGCCCTATCCTACCCAAAGCTGGGCGGAGATAGCCGAGAAGGCTTATGAGATATTTATAAATAACTACACCTGGAAGAAGAATGTCCGCGCACTGACGGTAAGAGCCATAGATCTTGTGGATGTACGAACTCCTTATCAGATAGACTGCTTCGGCAATCAGGCAAGGAGGGAGCGCACACTTACACGCGAGCTGTCGGTTGATAAAATAAGGCAACGGTACGGTAATACCTCAATTGAGACCGCCGCCTGCTTTTATTACCGTCTCGGCGCCCACGAGCCGGGAGACAGGTTTGATTCCCTCCCACGGTCGGGGATCAAGTGAGATCCCTTCGGGGTGAAATCCGACAAGGTCGGGGGAAATCGCCTATGGCGGTGAAATCCAACTTCGTTGGGTTTGAAGAATAATAATAACATATACCGCCGAGTCACCCTCGGCGGTTTTGTTATAGACTGATTTTTAACTTTATGATACAATCAAAATACTAAAACAATTATTTTAAATCAAAATTGACCAAATTGAACTTTTCTTCGTATTTGTTATGAAAGGAGTGATAAGATGCCGGCAGAAAATGACTACTACTTGAAGAACCCCGAATATATCGTCAACAAATACGGAAATATGCTGTTTCGTATATGCTTCGTTATGCTCGGAAATTCTTTTGATGCAGAGGATGCGGTACAGGAGACTTTTATAAAATACATAAAGACAAACAAAAGCTTTGAATCTGAAGAGCATATAAAGGCTTGGCTGATACGGGTCGCGACCAATAAAAGCCGTGATATTTTACGCTTCCGTTTCAAACATACCGAGCTGAACATTGAGGATCTTTCCGAATTGTCGGTAGAAAACGAGGACGGAGAAATAATATCGGTACTGTATGAGCTTCCCGAAAAGCTGAAAATAGTCCTGTACCTCTATTACGTCGAGGAATACAAAGTAGACGACATTGCAAAGATCATCGGCAAAACTCCCTCTGCCGTTAAAATGCGGCTGAAAAAGGGTCGTGAGGAGTTAAAGAAAAACTATCTCGAGTTAAAGAAAAAACAATTCAAGGAGGTCAATAATGAAAAAAGATAATATTATTAAGAAAGCAGTTGATAACATCGAAATGACAAACGAGCAAAAATCTCGTATTATCAATGCTTGTGAGGAAACAGAAAGGCGTAAAACTTCTGTTTTCAGAGGCAGTAAAAGACTTTTGGTTGCTGCGGTATGCGTAGTTTTGTTGTTAGCTACGACCTTTACCGTGATTGCAACAAGACAGTATCTTAAAAATCCTACTCACAATAAATCTCACATTCCGAATGAAAGTATGACCGATAATCCAACAGTGACAGAAGATAGCGATCATTATGTTACCTGTAACGGTATAGCCGGTGACGGTCAGCCGCTCTATTTTGACATTACCATAAGCAAAAAGGATAATTCGCCGATATTTAAGACCGATGAATCGGTTGATATAATCCGTACCATGCTCAACAGCTCTATCCTTGAATTTACTGACGGATACAAGAAAGAGGTATATTATTTGATGCTTGAGGATTCTACCGATAATGTGTATCACCTTGAAGGGCAAGCCCTTTTCTACAATGATGAACTGCAGTATATCGGGCAGGATGCCAAGCTGTATATAGGTGAGGTCACGGCTGATCTGTCGGACGGCAGCTCAGCTCTGATATGCAGCATTGACAAGCCGATACCGGTATCTCTATCTGTAAATACTGATATGAAAACCGTGGATTTTGACCGTGGTGAGTTCACCCTGCTTGACGGCGGTATAGTATTCGATTCTGCCGAAATAACAGCATCAAAGGTCACATTATACGGTGACTGCAGTATAGAGGGAGCTTTATATGAGCTTGAAGAAATAATGGATAACGCTTATATTATCTGTAACGGTGAAAATATACCTCTCGGAGGTAAGAGCGATGGAGGAACTTTGCCTGACGGAAAATTTACGGTATCGTGGTTAAATGCAACTATTATAGATCCGGAAGAAGTAACGGCGATATGTATTGAAGGTAAGACTATATATTTGGATTAAGTGCTATTAATTCGTTAAAAGGCTGTACTTAACAAGTTTAACTAAACCTGTTAAGTACAGCTTATATTATTTTCTTCATTCACTGTGTGGATTTAGAAAAAAGAAATGTTATAATATAATTACAAAAGTGCTTTTGATACTAATGCATTGGAGAATCGAACCCCATACGGTTTTTGGTGGCAGATATCCGCCATATCTTTGTCAACGATTTAGCCAATATCGCCTATATTGTCGTCAATCGTTTCCGCGATCTGACGACTATCTGCTCACCTAAAACTGCGAAGCACATTCGGACGAGGGATTTTTGAGATAGTTTAGTCGGTGAAGTTCGTAGGCTTGCTGGATGCAAGTCAAGAACAAGACGGCTGAAATATCCTAAAATCCCCGTCCCAATGCGTATTGGTTCGACTCCCCAATGCATAACACGGAGGTGTTTATATGTCTATAGGAACTACTATCAAAAAGCTTCGCAAAGAAAAAGGAATCACACAAGAACATTTGGCACAATGCCTTGGCATAAGCCCAAACGCCGTATCTCAATGGGAATGTAACCGTACAGCACCGGATATTACCCAACTGCCGTTGTTAGCCGATATTTTCGGTGTCAGCGCAGATGTTATTCTTGAGATAGATATTGTAAAACGGGAAAAGGAAATATTGAAGTTTTCGCAAAAATGCGACCTTCTACATAGTCATGGTAAAAACAAAGACCGTCTTATGCTCTGCCGTGAAATGGCGAAAAAATACCTCAATGATGAAACGGTACTGTATCAGCTTATGAAGGTCTTAAGAGTAACCGAGGAGACCGATAACGGTCAAGAATTAATATCTATCGGCAACCGGTTACTGTTAAGCACCGACCCCGAAATACGTCACAGCGCTATTCGTTGTCTGTGCTTTACAAGTTTTGAAAAAGGGGATTATGAAGAAGCTAAAAAATATGCAGGTATGATTCCTGTTCACGAAGATCTTTATGTATCCATTCTTCGCGGAGATGAGCTTTTACAACATTGTCAGAATTATTTTTCGGGTATCTGCGATCAAATGTTTACCTATGTCAACAGTCTTCTGTATTTTAGTGATAATCATTACACACCAAAGCAAAGACACACTATTGCCCGAAAACTGTATGATATCTTCCATATAATACACGAGGACAGTGATTTCGGATATATGGATGAAGACCGTCTGGGCAGGCTCTGCTTCAGGATGGCACAGGACAGCGTATCCTCGGGCGAATACACGCAAGCTCTTGATGAATTGGAGGAAATGATCGAGCATTTTAAAAAAATGGAGGCTTTCACCGAAATAAAACAAACTTCGCTTTTGATTGATACATTGACTTCCGATAAAACAAAGATCAAAAAACACTGTGAGGATAATACTTTTACTATCTTTTCTCATTATTTAGAAGAATGTGCGGATGTTTTCAAGCCTTTGGAAAATGACGAGAGGTTTATTGAGGTAAAGAAACTGCTTTTAGCGAAAGCTCACTCATTATAATATATTATTTGAAAGGACCGTGCTTTTCGTACGATCCTTTATCTATCAATATTTTATTATTTGTTTTTCAGATATTCAATAGACCTATTGCAATATTCTATACTCTTGTTAAGATAAGCTTCTAACGATTTCTTTCTCTTTCCGAAAGTGTTTGACATAAAGGCTTGAGACAGAGCTATAACCGACGTATACTGTTCAATAGCCTTTTTGCTATTCTTCCCGTGTGCATACATATTACCGCATATAAGAGTTGAGTGTATAAGTTCTCTTGTCAGCAGATAAATATTTGTTTCATAACATTCGGCAGCTTTTTTGTATTCTTGGGAACTTTCATATACGAGAGCCAGCGCGGATATTTTATTAAATCCGATAAGTTCAGGAAGCATTTCAGACAGTAATACGCCCTTTTCTGTCTCACCCATCTCGCAATACAGTTTAATAAGCCATTTTACAGTTTCGCAAAGAATGGGTAACTCCTTAGTGTATGATAATATTAGTTTTCCCGCACGTTCAGTTTCTTCAAAGACCGTAGTCTTTTCCTGTTGGGTCAACACGTTACCATCTGAAATCAAACACTTGCCGCAGGAAAGTAATTCCAAAAGTAAACGAACATCGCCCGGATATGTTTTAAGCGCTTCTTTTAACATAATATATTCTTTGTAATACGAGTCTTGTGCTGTAGCGTTGTCTATTATCTTTTTAATCTCATCCGTTATCGCGTTTTCCTCTATTCCGAATAAATAATCGGTACTGACACCAAAAAAATGAGCAATCGGTACGACTTGAGAAATATCCGGCATACCGATACCGTTTTCCCATTTTGATATGCTTTGAGCGGTTATATTCAGGTTTTGAGCGAGCTGTTCCTGAGTAAGGTTACGCGAACAACGAAGCTCACGGATTTTACTACCTATCATATTTTCCATATTCATTTCTCCTTAAGATATAAACTGATATACAAGAGCTCTTCTTACTACCTTGATTATATCATTTACAAATCGAATTGAGAAGCGACTTAAAAGAAACACTTATCAACTGTCGGTTGAAAACTAATCCGTTATTCTAAAAACTGTATCCTTAGGATACAATCTTCGTATTATCTTTTTATAATTTGTATCCTAAGGATACAATCTATATAACACAAACCGATTATTCTTTTCTCAAAATACGTTATTGATTTCACTATATCTTTACAGTATAATAAAGCTGTCGACAGAAGAAATGCTTTACAAGGTAACGAGGAGGATAATATGAAGCTGCTTATCGGTGAAAATATACGCAATTTCCGAAAAAAGAATGATCTTACCCAGGAGGAGCTTGCAAACCGTTTGGGTGTAACATATCAGTCTGTCAGCCGTTGGGAAAACGGCTCCACCTACCCCGACCTTGAACTTCTCCCTGCTATCTCCGAGGTGCTTGAGGTTACCGTTGACGAGCTTTTAGGTATGCCGCAGGCAGAAAAGGAAAAAAGGGCGCTTGAGACCTATGACCAACTGCGCCGTGAATGTATGAAAAGCGATTATGATGTAGATGCCATAATTTCTCTTATACGTGATATCCGTAGAAACTATATGAAAAGCGAACACGCTTGGCGTCCGTGGGTAGAAGGTAACGACAATGCATTCCGTGACCCGAAGATCCTGCCCGAGGTACGCTTGATGGCAGACGAATACCTTAAACTCAATTTTATGTCCCCTCACGTGCTTCAAACGATGGCACGTATTGAATCGGATGAAAATATAAAGGAATTTCTCGAAAAACACACAACTTGTTTTGATTGTTCGGAAAGAGCTTTGTTATTCAACAGATATTTGTATAAAGGGGATCGCGAAAAGTTTGAGCTTGAAAGACATTATCAACTCCACAATGCGTTCTCGCATCTGCTCTGTCCGAGATATTTTTTGAAATTGGACGAAGACGAGCATGCTGCAGATGATTTTATGGAAAAGATTCTTTCACTCATAAGAGCAGATGCTAAAGATGACAAACCCGATATGTGGATAGAGGATCGAATGGAGCTCGGACTTAAATCCGCAATACGGCTTATTAAAAATAACAATAAAGAAATGGCTTTGGAAAAGGTCACGACAGCAGTTAAACTGCTTGAAGAAACTATGTCTATTACCGATGAGGTCTCCTTGCCTGTATCCTGCCGTTTTCTTGAGGGAATGAAATGGTCGGCAAAGGAGGATTGGCAAACCCCGTCAAACGATCCTGATGACAAAGAAGAAAGAATAATATTTATATGTACACATATATCTAATATATGCAGATGTTACTGTATATTTCCGCGTAGATATTACAAAATGCTACAGAGCACGGGCTTTAAAGCGTTACAAGACAACCCCGAGTTTATAAACCTTTGCGAACGTGTAAAAGCGTTGATAATCGAAAGAAATCCAAGTGAAAAAAACATCGAAACATAAACAACTGTATTCGTGTAAAAGTTCATAAATAGGCTGTTTTGTTATATCAAACAGTTTAATATGCCAAAGCCTCCCTCTGAGAGGGAGGTGGCACGCCTTGCGTGACGGAAGGAGACTATGTAACATTAGATTTCAGCGAACCTCATTTGTAACGCACTCTCCCTCAGTCAACCTACGGTCGACAGCTCCCTCCCGGAGGGAGCCTTGTATACTAAATCATACCTTGCGGGACAGAGATGAAATTTCAGAACACTTTTATAATACATTCAAAATCCGTCAAGGCGGATTTTCACCTTTATTCTGCATTCTGCACTCTGCATTCTGCATTGTTGAATAACAAAAGGACGGCTCACCGTCCTTTTTGTTATTCAACTGTAATTATTCCGTCGTCCTCGACACTTATCTGCATTCCGTCCTTAACGTAATTAAGGAACTCATCACCTAAGGAATCAATAACAGGCATTGTCACATCGTCAAGCCATACGTCTGCAAGCACGGCACCTGCCGCCGCAAGGGAGTCGATGGGCTTTGAGAAAAGCAGGCACGCAGGCTGACGCTTCATAGAACAAGCACAGTAGAGCACCAGACCGCCTGTGGTGGAGCCGATAGTCTGGGGCAGGCACAGAGCCTTGCCTACCATCTGCTTGCCGTAGAGGTCGGGATTGTTCTGGTCACCGCAGGTTGCCTTCTTGTCACCGAACTGCAACGCCTTCTGGAAGGATGCAAGGGTGTTAAGACCACCGTGGGAAACCAGCGCCTCTGCCTTAATCTTACCGGGAGATATTACTCTGCCTTTGAACTGCTTCATTATTTTGCACCTCCCGTGATCTGAAGTAAAATTTCATCATCCGTATAGTATCTTGCCGTGGTATAAGTTCTCAGCTTGTTAGATGATGTTATTACAGGCATCTTGCCTGCAAGGGGATTGTTCATATACATAAGGGGACAGATATAGGATGTGATAACACCGGTTGCCTTAAGTCTTGCGGCATACTCGGTCTTGTTGAAGGCTTCAAGCACACCGGGAGCCGCGGTGAATACGGTAGGGATAACTACCTTTGACTTGCCAGTAGCCTTAAGTCCTGCTTCAACCTTGTCTGTCCAGGATTTAAGCTGTTCAAGGCTCATATGGGGACAACCCATAAAGCAGAGCTTGGGCTTTGCATCCTTGTTCTTCCATATTACGGGATACTCTCTATATACTCTTTCAAGCTCGGCATCGTCTATAACGTAGGTTTTGGCACCCTCCGCTATGAGAGCTACGCCGCTTTCAACTGCCTCGGGAGTGAGGTTGTCGATATGATAGAGACCTACCGCACCGTTGGAGGCTGTTGCCGCACCGAAATCTTTGAGATATGTACAAGCGGCATCGTCAAGCTCTGTGCCGAGCCATTTGTCAAGACCCTTGATATAAGAAACCTCCTCCATAACCTTCATACCGATAGCGGAGCCCAGCAACTGTGCCTCGGGCTTCTTTGTGGTCTTTATCTCAACCACCCAGGTAGCCTTTCTGCCCTCGTCGGTGAGAAGTCCGAACTTGGGAACGTAGCCAAGCACCGAACCCATAAGGTCGATGATACCCGAGTTACGGTTGCAGCGTGCGCCAAGCACCGAGTTTGCGTAAACCACCGCAGATGACTCTGCCCAAGAGAGGATATCTCCCTTTTCGGGCTTGTTGCCTACCTCGTCCATATAGCAGGCACAGGTGAAGGCGTTCTTGTCCTTAAGACCAAGCTTTGTGAGCTGACCTTCGTAGAAATCCTGTCTTGAATACATAAAGTTCTTGAATATAAAGTCAAGCAGGAAGTTTGAGGGTACGTTTTTATCAAGAGGCCTGGGGTCGCAGGAAAACTGCTGAGTGGACAGGTTGCCCGACTCTATAAGCTGATCCATCAGCTCGTATACAGGCCCGAGAGCCTTAAGACCGAAGGAGGTTACAAGGTGATTATACTTACTTGTAACGGGTACCATCTCCTCGGCTCCGAATATTTCACCGTACTTGACCAGGGTCTTTGCTACCTTTGAAAGCACCTCACCCTTTTCGCCGTCAAGTATGGCTTGAAGTTCAGTTGTTAATTTCATAATCTATCCTTTCAATCACTTTGCACTTTGCATTTTGCACTTTGCACTGCAATGCGAATTAAATTCGCATTGCCACGTCCCACGCACCCCATATAACGGTGCGGAGATTTCCTACACTTGCGGCATCACCTATAACGTGAACCTTACCCGACTTTTTGGCTATGGGTGCGGGAGTATAACCTACGGAGAGAATGACGGAATCACATTCTACCTTTGCGGTCTTGCCTTCCTTGTCCTTTATAACAACGTAGCCGTCGCCGATTTCGGAAAGGGATGTTTCAAGATGTACCGGGACGTTGTTTGCCTTAAAGTAGTCACGGAGATAGCTTGTGTTGGCAAGGCATATTCCCTTGGTGGTGATAAGGTCGTCCTGCATTTCAACTATCGTGGGAGACTTACCCTGAAGGTGAAGATCATATGCGATCTCACAGCCTG
>JAFQHD010000229.1 GCA_017398145.1 Clostridia bacterium | reverse complement strand
CTTCACATAAGAAGGATAACCGGGACCGATATCTTTAACATCCGATCTGCTTCTTCCGCAGTCGGTGATGCTGTCGCCCTGAAATAATATTTTCATAAAATATTCTCCAAACAAAGTTCAATTTCTATTATTATAAAAGATAAAAAATAATATGTCAATACTCTTGACAAAAAATAAATAATCGTGTATAATGTCATAGTTTAGAGGTCACAGTACAGATTTTGGAACTGACTTCTCCTTACCGGCAGTAAATTTTTTTAATGCTGTCGGTCATAAGTCCATAGGGAGGTGTAACAAAAATGGCAAAGGCATACACTAATTACGAAACCATTTTCGTTTGCGATATTACTCGCGGCGAAGAGGCTGTTAAGGCTCTTGTTGATAAGTTCGTTACTCTTATCAAGTCTAACGGCGAGGTGACCGAGGTTAATGAGTGGGGCAAGCGCAGACTTGCATACCCCATCAACGATATGACCGAGGGTTACTACACATTCGTAACATTCAGTGCTCCTCAGGCGTTCGTAGCAGAGCTTGAGCGTAGATACCACATCAACGACGGTATCATGCGTTCCATCGTTGTCAAGGCTGACGACAAGGCTTCTATGCCCCAGAGAGCAGTTGCAGAGGCTGCCCCCGTTGCTGAAGATGCAAAGGAAGAAGCTCCTGCAGTTGAAGAAGCTCCTGTCGCTGAAGAAGCAGCAGAGTAAGCTTAAGAAGGAGTAAGCAAATGGCTAACTTTAATTTCAACAAAGTTATTCTGGGCGGCAGACTTACTGCCGATCCCGAGCTCAGACAGACCCCTCAGGGTATATCTGTAACAACCTTCTCTATCGCAGTAAACCGCAGATTTACAAGAAATAACGACGGCTCTGCGCCTACCGCTGATTTCTTTAACTGTACCGCGTGGAGATCTAACGCTGAGTTCATTACCCGCTATTTCAAGAAGGGCAACTCCATCTGTGTTGTCGGTACTCTCCAGAACAGAAGCTGGACAGATCAGCAGACAGGTCAGAAGAGATATGCTACCGATATAGTAGTAGACGAGGCAAATTTTGTTGACAGCAAGGAAGCAGGACTTTCCGCTCCCATGCCCAACGATGCATACAATGCACCCGCTTATTCTTCTCAGGAAACCGAAGCGCCTAAATTCGAAGAATTGTCAAACGATGACGATCTTCCGTTCTAAAATTTACAAGGAGGAAGCATAAAATGGAAAGAGAAAACAACACTCAGAGACCTTTTCGTAACAATATGAAGAGAAAGAAGAAGGTTTGCATCTTCTGCCAGGATAAGATCGATCATATCGATTATAAGGATGTTGCAAGACTTCGCAAGTGCACCAGCGAGCGTGCAAAGATCCTTCCCAGAAGAATCACCGGCACATGCGCTTATCATCAGCGTCAGCTCACTGTTGCTATCAAGAGAGCACGTCAGATCGCGCTTCTCCCCTACACAACAGACTAATTTATAAACTAAGCGGCTGTGTCATATGATACAGCCGCTATGTTTAATTTTGAAAGGAGATATTGTAATGAATAAAATAACAGATTGCTTTGAGCTTTCCAACGGTGTTAAAGTTCCCTGTATCGGATACGGTACCTACCTTGCTCCCGACGGAGATGTTACCAAGAACGGCGTTAAGGAAGCTCTCAAGATTGGTTACCGCCATGTTGATACAGCGTTTGCATATGGCAACGAGGCTTCCGTAGGTGAAGGTATCCGTGAAAGCGGTGTATCCCGTGATGAGATCTTTGTTACGACAAAGCATTGGGTAACAATGAGAGGCTACGACAAGACTGTTGAGACAATCGATACTTCCCTTATGAATCTCGGTCTTGACTATATCGACCTTTATCTTATCCACTGGCCCTGCGTTGAGAAGGTTACTCCCGATTGGAAGGAAGTAAATGCTTCTACATGGAAGGGCTTTGAGGAAGCATACAAGGCAGGCAAGATAAGAGCCATCGGTGTCAGCAACTTCCAGAAGAAGCATATAGATGCTCTGCTTGGTATGTGCGACGTAGCTCCCATGGTAAACCAGATCGAGTTCCATCCCGGCTATACACAGATGGATACTGTTGAATATTCCAAGGAAAAGAATATGCTTGTACAGGCATTCAGCCCTCTCGGCTGCGGCGCTGTACTTCAGGACGAGACGCTTAAGTCTATCGCCGCTAAGTACAACAAGTCTGTTGCACAGATCTGTCTGCGCTTTGTACTTCAGTCCGGTCTTAACGTACTCAGCAAATCAGTAACTCCTGCACGTATTCTTGAAAACACAAAGATTTTCGACTTTGAGCTTTCATCCGAGGATATGGCTACAATAATGGCTATGCCTCAGACTGGCTTCACAGGTTGGCTTCCTGAGGAAGCTCCCGCGGATGCAATCGCATAACATATAATAACACCTGTTCGCTTGAACAGGTGTTATTTATTGAATTCCTTTACAAACCAGATATCCTCGGGATCTATACGGTATTCCCTGCCGTCAATAGTCGTAGAATAAGAGCAAAGCGCCTGATACTTATATCCAAGCTTCTTATCTTCTTTGTTGATACCGTATTTACCGTCACCTAACAACGGATGACCTATATGTGCCATATGTGCTCTTATCTGATGAGTCCTGCCTGTATATAGTACGACCTCTACAAGAGATAAACTATTCTTGATTCGAAGTACCTTATACCCTGTCTTGATAGACTTGGCGTCCCCTTTAGATGGCTTGGTATCGTAAACCTTAACGGTATTGGTTTTAGAATCTTTTATCAAATATCCCTCAATAATGCTACTTCCGGGCTTAGGTATACCGTGAACTATACAAAGGTATTTTTTATCAATTCGTCTGAATTTTATATCATCGTTGATCTTGCGAAGGGTCTCGGCATTCTTTGCTGCAATAACTATACCGCAGGTATTTCTGTCTATACGGTTACAAAGTGCCGGAGCAAAGGAGTTTTCAGATTCGGGATCATACTCACCCTTACGATACAGATAGGCTTTAATATGATTGATAAGCGTATCTCGGTCTTCTCGTTCGTCCGGAATACAGCTTACACCCATCGGCTTGTTGACAAGAAGCAGATCATCATCCTCGTGAACTATATCTACCTTTGGAGTTAGTGTCAGAAAATACGCATCCGGATCTGAGGAAGCGAAGAACTCTTCCTTTAAAAACAGAAGAACGATATCACCTTGTTGCAGAACATAATTAGCTTCGGCGCGCTTGCGGTTGACCTTGATCTTCTTTGTCCGTATAGATTTGTAGATAAGAGACTTAGGCATACCTACCGTTGCCTTTTCTATAAACTTATCAAGTCTTTGACCCGCATCGTTTTTGTTTATAATAAATTCTTTCATTTCATATCAAAACAAGTCCTTTACAGGACTTGTTATTATTTTGTACCGAATATTCTGTCGCCTGCATCACCCAAACCGGGAACGATATAAGCGTGGTCATTAAGCTTCTCATCAAGAGCAGCGACAAATATGTCAACATCGGGATGATCTGCCTGTACTTTGGCTACACCCTCAGGAGCAGCAACAAGACACATAAGCTTGATATGCTCAACACCGCGTTCCTTGATCTTAGTGATAGCATCGGATGCACTGCCGCCTGTAGCAAGCATAGGGTCTGTTATAATAACTATTCTCTGCTCAATATCATAAGGAAGTTTACAGTAATACTCAACGGGCTCATGGGAATCGGGATCACGGTAAAGACCTATATGACCAACCTTGGCAACGGGAACGAGGGAAAGAAGACCGTCAACCATACCGAGACCTGCACGGAGTACGGGAACGATAGCCAGCTTCTTGCCGTCCATACACTTGCCCGTCATCTTGCAGAGAGGTGTTTCTATTTCCTTATCCTGCAGAGGAAGATCTCGGGTGATCTCATAGCCCATAAGCATAGATATCTCATTGAGAAGCCCGCGGAAATCCTTCGTACCGGTGTTGACATCTCTCATGATGGTAAGCTTGTGTTGAATAAGGGGATGATCTATAATGTGAAGTGTGCTCATAACAATTCCTCCTTCAATTTTTAATAATTATATATCAATTTCGACGATTTTTCAAGTATTATCACAAAACTATTTACACAAAATAAAATTAATGATAAAATATACCCGAGGTGGTAAAATGACCTTTGGAATTTATACATTGGGTTGCAGAGTCAACCAATACGAAAGCAGAGTAATATCTGAAAAGCTCACCGAAAAGGGGTATCGTGAGCTTCCTTTCTCGTCGGCATGCGATATATATATTATAAACAGCTGCGCCGTAACAGCAGAAAGCGTTCGGAAATCAAGACAAATTATACGCCGCGCAAAAAAAGTCAATCCCCTTGCAAGGGTGATAGTCACAGGCTGTTTTGCTCAGATATCACCGAACGAAGTAGAAAGTATAGGTGAAGCCGACTGCATTATCGGAAACAAAAACAAGCTAAACGATCTGTTAAAAGCAATAGACTCCGGATATTCAGTTACCAAAATTCAGGATTTCGGTAATGCTGAGTATGAAAATTACAGTTTATCAAAGCCTACACGGACAAGAGAATATATAAAGATTCAGGACGGGTGCGAAGGAAAGTGCACTTATTGCGTTATCCCGAGAGCAAGAGGTCCTGTGCGCTCCAAGCCAAGAGAATCCGTCATATCCGAGGTGAACTATCTTGCAGGAAACGGAGTTAAAGAAGTAATCCTCACCGGTATAGAGATCGCCTCATACGAGAATGATCTTGGTTCTCTTTTGTCTGAAATTGACGTAATTGACGGAATAGAACGCATATCATTAGGCTCGCTTGAACCCACGCTTATAACCGCGGATTTCGCAAAAAAGCTTGCAAGCATAAAGAAGCTGACTCCGCATTTTCACATATCGGTACAGAGCGGCTGCACTGCCGTTCTTAACCGCATGAGAAGAAAATACAATGTTACTATGCTTGAAAATAGTATAGGGTTACTTAAGGAGAATATTCCTCATCTTCAGTTGACATGTGATATTATCGTTGGATTTCCGGGTGAGACGGATGCTGAATTTGAAGAAACAAAAGCCTTTCTCGAAAGAAACAGGTTTCTTCACGCCCACATATTCACATACTCAAAAAGACCCATGACCCCTGCCGCAGAGATGGAGGATCAAGTACCCGAAAGCGTCAAAGCACAACGCTCTGCCGTTCTGGATAGCATCCAGACTGTCATCAAAGCTCAAATATTAGAAAAGGAGCTCGAGCGTAAAAACGTCCCCGTTCTCTTTGAAACATTTAAAAACGGAATTAATACAGGACACAGCGACAACTATATAGAATATCTACTGTATTCCGACAACGATTTGAGCGGCAATATTATTCCGGTTGAACCTATATCAACCGACAAAAACATCATTACAGCAAAATAATCATAACCTCATCAGCGACGGTAATTTAAGCCGCAACGAGCTGATGGGGTTATTTTAATATGCCATTAAATATATTTGAATATTATTAGATATAATAACAATCGCTCTATCATATAATGTAACAATAAAACACAAGGTCGGTGCATGAATGGTAGATAATTTCGAAATCAGATCAAGATGCGAGCTGCTGGCTGAATATATGATCGAGCATAATGCAACGGTACGCAGCTGTGCTGCGGCTTTTGGAATCAGCAAATCAACCGTACATAAGGATGTAGCCGAAAAGCTCAAGTATCGTAATTATACTTTATATATACAGATAAAAAAGCTACTTGACCAAAACAAAGCCGAGAGGCATATTCGAGGCGGAGAAGCCACGCGCATTAAATTCTATAACAAGAAACAGGAAAAAGCAATGTAACGCATTGCTTTTTCTCTGTTTTTCGCATATTTCTTTTATTATAATATAAAAAAAGAAAAGGATCTGATAATCATGAACATTACAATAATAAGTGATAGTATATATACTAAAAAAAGTAATACGACGATCACAATGGCAAAAGCATTCGCAGAACGAGGGCATAAAGTGAATGTCATACTTCCCTTCTACGAAAAGCATTATTCGGACAAAGTTCTTGAATTCGAGTTCGTCGGGGCTTCAAATGTCAAGATTCCTAAGGGTGATTTTGATATCAAGCTATACAGCTTAAATAACGGAGATATATGTTATTATTTCATATCAAATAATAAGCTCTTTTCCCGTGAAAAGGAGTGGGGTTATTCAGACGATGCTGTACGAACAATGATGTTTTGTACAGCATCGATCGAAACACTCCTAAACAATGATATTGCAGTTGACAGCATCATAAGTGACTGTCCCAATACCTCACTTATATCTGTACTTTTAAAACTCAAATATCATACGAGCGCAAGGTTAAGAAACATAAAATGCTATCATTATATCAACAAACAAAATAATGCAAGATACGACAAATCGGTAATAACATCTGTTTTTGGACTGTCTCCGGATGAAAAGCATATTCTGATATGCAAAAATGAGGTAAATCTAACAAAAGCCGCCATTATATGCGCATCAAGGATCTTCGTGGGCGAAAATGCAGTTTCCATACTTTATGATCGTAATGATGATCTGCACCATACAGTTATACAGTTCGGATTTAAAATAAGAAAAATAAGATTAGGTATCGACTACAGCACATTTTCTCCCGAATATGACGTAGATATCCATAAGCCGTTTTCAACAGAGGATCCATGTAACAGGGTCGCAAATAAGCTTTTCGTACAAAAATATCTCTATCTCAAGGAAAGTGCGGATATCCCGCTGATCGTATTATACCAAAACCGAAATAACGATATATGGCATAAATATAAGCATGAGCTCACACGTTGCGATATACAGATCATCATTGTTTCTGATAAGATTAGACAAAGCGATATGCCGATGGTATCGGACAATTGTATATACATTCAGGACAGAAGCGCAGAAACATTGAAAAATATATTTTCTGCAGCAGACTTTTGTGTATTCGGCTGTTTAGACTCAGAATGCTCAAATCCCGCATTTATCGCTGCATCATACGGGTGTGTACCGATTCTTCCGAGGCATAGATTCTACGATCACGGATTCAGTTATTTCAACAAATTAACACTCGACGGAAACGGATATACCTACGACCCTAATATACCAACGGATATCCTATATACACTGTGGGATGCCCTCGGTGTTTACAGACATGATAAAAAGACCTATCAAAAGCTTTTACAGAATACGATGAAAAAGGGCTTTTCAGCCTCCGAGAGTATCGAAATAATCGAAAAAGAGACCGAAAAGACCGTGTATTCCTTTATCTGACTATAAGTGCGGCATAAGGCGGCAAAGTGTTGTTGAATTTGATGTCGCCGTAATTTGACATTATTAGCTCTCTGTAACCGAATTTAAACTCCTGCTCCTTGTCAGAGAAATTGCATATTACAAGTATAGTGTCATTATCGTCATATCTTGAAAAAACAGATACAGGTCCCTTATTATATTCCTGATGGAATTGACCGTAGAGAATAGTTTTGTTATTGATATGAAGATCAATAAGCTTTTTATAATAGTTAAAAACAGATCTTTCGGAATTCAGATCCTCTTCAACATTTATACTTTCATATCTGTCATGAAGCTTAAGCCACGGCTCTGCGTCGGTGAATCCTCCGTTTTTACCGCTATTCCACGGAATAGGAGCTCTGCCGCAGTCTCGGCTATCCTTGGAGAAAAGCTCCATAACCTTTTCCTCACTGAATTTTTCAATCAGTTCGGGATACGCATTAATAGCCTCAATATCACGGCATTCAGAAAGTGAATTGAAGGTAGGATTGACAAGTCCAATCTCTTGTCCCTGATAGATAAAGGGAGTACCTTGCAAACACAGTTCTATGGTCCCGAGCATAGTTGCCGCTTCGTATCTGTAGTTTTCAAAATCAGCATATCTGTTAAGAGCTCTTGGTTGATCGTGATTCTCTATACAGATCGCGTTCCACCCCTTGTCCATAAGACCGTACTGCCAGTTGAAAAGATGCTCCATAAACTTTTCCGGCTCAAAATCACAGAGATAGAAGCGTCCGCCGTTTCTGCCGACAGACATATGGTCAAACTGGAAAGCTATGCTAAGCTCATTTCTCTTTGGATCGGTAAGCATAAGAGACTGCTCTGGGGTTAACCCCCATACCTCACCCACTGTCATTGCATTATGAGGTTCAAAGCATTCTCTGTTAAGAAGGTTTATGTACTCGTGTAATCTGGGACCGTCGCCGGGTATCTCCTGTGTGAAATCCTTTGATATAGAGTTGATAACGTCACAACGAAATCCGTCAACACCCATATCAAGCCAATAGTTGATCATATCAACTATCTCACGGCGCACCTTTTCGTTTTCCCAGTTGAGATCAGGCTGTTTTTTTGAATACAAATGGAGATAATACTGTCCGCTTGCTTCATCGTATTCCCAAGCAGATCCACCAAAATTTGACTTCCAGCCGTTGGGCTCATGTCCGTCAACGGGATCCTTCCATATATAATAATCACGGTAAGGGTTATCCTTACCCTTTTTACTTTCAACGAACCACTCGTGTTCGTCGGATGTATGGTTAACAACAAGATCCATAAGAAGACGAATATCCCGTTTATGCATCTCGTCAAGCATATATTTAAAATCATCCATGGTACCGTATACAGGGTCTATCATCCTATAATCGGCAATATCATACCCTTTGTCGTCTCCGGGAGATACATAACAGGGCGAGAGCCATACCGTATTTATCCCAAGCTCCTTGAGATAATCAAGTTTTGAAATTATTCCGGGGATATCTCCGATTCCGTCTCCGTTTGAATCACAAAAGCTTTTCGGGTATATCTGATAAACTACAGCTTCTTTATACCAATCCTTCATAGCTACCTCCAATAATGTCGTGTATTAATAATAACACAAACAGCATATCAAATCAATATTTTGATAAAAAATTATTCATACCCATTGACGATAATAATTATTTGTTTTATAATAATTATATATAGGGTTTTCGGAGGACAAAATGAAGAGATACACAGCTGCTCTCATCGTATTTGTTATGCTTCTGTCTGTTTTTGCAGGATGCACAACAAAGGATATCGTATCAAGCGACAAGGTAATTAAGATCGGTGTTTTTGAACCGACTACAGGTTATTCCGCATCGGGCGGTAAAAAAGAGGTTTTAGGCATTAAATATGCCAATCATGTATCTCCAACGGTCGATATTATGGGAGAGACATATAAGATCGAGCTCGAGTATGCCGATAACAAGTCTGACCCCGATGCAGCACTTGAAGCGGCTGATGAGCTTATTGCCTCTGATATATCTCTTGCCATAGGTTCATACGGTTCAAATGTTTCTATCGCAGCGTCAGATAGGTTTCAGAGCGCAGGTATTCCTATAATAGGTGCTTCCTGCACAAACATATATGTCACGATGGGCAATGACCATTATTACAGAATATGCTACGAGGATCCCTTTCAGGCTACAACTCTTGCAAGCTTTGCTTCCGATAAATTCGGTGCAAAAAAAGCTTACCTCTTAGGTGAGGCAGGAAACGAATATGACCAAGGTCTTATCGTTTACTTTGAACAGGAGTTCATCGCACGGGGCGGTCAGGTAATCAAGGATTCCTTCCCTGAACATAATTCAGATTTTACAACATATTTGGAAAAGGCCCGTGAATTCGGAGCTGATGTCATCTTCATACCCGTTTCTATTGCCTATGCTACCCAGATCATATATCAGACATCAAACTTAGGTCTTGATATTCCCATATTAGGTTCGGATACTCTCGACGACAATAAGGTACTCGAAGCGGTCAAAGGAACAGACACCCAGCTTTATGTCTCTTCACATTATCAGGAAGGCGGAAACGAAGACTTTGACAAAAGCTTTAAAAAGTATCTCAACAAAGACCTTGAACTCCTTGAAATGAACGGCGGAAATGATACTATATCTGCGGTAACGGTTCTCGGATACGATGCATATAATGTTGCAGTCGAAGCTATAAAGAAAGCAAACTCCGCAGATCCTGCGGCGATCCGTCTTGCATTATCAAACATTTCTCATAACGGTATCAGCGGTGATATCGTCTTTGACAGCGTTGACGGTGATGCTAATCGCTCAACGGCGTATATAATCAAAGCAGATCCCGAGGCTGCAGCTTGGAATCTGGAGAAATTACAGGAAACCAAATAACAAAAGGCTCTCGTTTTGAGAGCCTTTAATCATTACAATTCACTTAATCTCATACCGTCGCGGGGTATAAACTGTCTCCAGTATTCAACCGTTTCTCTGAGTTTAGAGAGAGCTGTGCGGTTGATATCGGCAGTACCTGTAAAGGGTTCAAGAGTAAGCATGATCTCATCGCATTTCTCGGGCATATTCGGATCATCTGATTCGGTATATGCCTTTTTTAATGCCTCGATAACCTTTTCGCCCTTGATTATTCCCTTTTCGTTACACTCCTTGGTAAAGGGTTGATGCCCCGATGACGTACCGTTGGTCTGCTGAAGGTGTACGATAGGGGAATAAGCTCCAAGTTTTTCAAGCCATTCATAGGGATCTCCGTCCTTGTTAGGAGCAAACATATATTCATGTGTATCCATCTCTGTTTCGATGGAATCGAGCACATCCTCTGTCATTTCAGCAGCGTTTTCAAAAAGCTCAAACGCTTTTATCGTACCAAGCCACAAAGCGGGAAGCTTGTCACCCGAAAGCCATTTACTATGAGCTTCTGCAATTTCCGCTCTTGACAATCTGGGGAACTTTCGCTGACCGCTCTGATGTCCTACATCTATCGTAATATAGAAAGGCGCTTTGCTACGCTTATAGATCTCACTCATCATCTCATAGGCACCGTCAACGGTCCAAGGTATCTGATGGGGAGAATACATCTGCTCAACTCCCACAGGACCGCAGTCAATGGATTTAGCATATGCCGCAAGATCTGCAAGATCATTTATGAGATTCTCCTTAAATTCAGCATATCTGCCTGCATCCTGAAGAACGCTGTCAGAAAATGCGTGACAGAAAAATCCTAACCCTGCATTTACCAACTTAGCCTGTGCGACCATAGGCTTGAGCCAATCGTTTAAGAATCTTTTTCTTACACCGGCATCTGTATGAGCAAGACCCAACGTTGCGTATGTACCGTGACCCGAGTAGAGGTTGGAAACCTTAACGCCTGTTTCTTCTGATGCGGTATTTACCTTCTCCACCCAGTTCTTCATATACTCATCACCCATATACAGAGGGTCACACTCGGTATCGGCACTTGCCTCAACATAATATACCCCGAGATCCTTTATCGTATCCATCCATTCTCCGGGCTCGGTCCAGCGCTTTGAACCGAAGCAGTTATCAATAGCAAGATATATTTTAGGGTCTTTCATCTTTTATATCCTTTCAAAAAGCTTCATTGCAAAATAAAGTGCAAAATCCTGATCGTTTGCATATGCGTCAAATATTTTACCGCGCTTATTTCCTATACGGTCAGAATACAGGTATGCGCAATAGCCTCTGCCTTCGGGAGTAAAGAGGCACAAACAGTTACGGATATTATCCTCGGCCATTTTAAGATATGTTTTATCCTTATCAGCTTTTCCCATAAGCAAATAAGCCCAACCGGATAAAACGCTCCAATAATGAGGGAATGTATCACCAAAGGTCTGTTCCTTGCCAAACCAATAATCATCCCAATGTCGTATAGGTGTTTCATAGAGATGATAATCAGGAGCAAGGGAATCAAATCTAACAAGATTCTCGCAGTGGAGCTTTGCGTTGTCAAGATAGACTCTATCTCCTGTCAGTTCAAACAGCTGAAGCATAAAGGTAACAGCAGGAGTTACTATGGTCTGCTCATAATCCACCTCGTGCTTGGGATATTTGCCTCCGAAGGATATCATATTATCAGTATGCTGTTTTGCATATGTAAAAAGCTTATCGGAAAGTTCTGTCAAACCTGCTTTTTTAAGGAGCTTTACGGGCTCTGCGATCGATATACCGTTAGGATAAAACTTATCACCGCCGTTTTTATAATAATGCTTCATAACACGGTACATCACCTCAAGGTATTCCCTGTCGTTTGTAAGGTTATAAAGCTCACAGCAGAACACACAGACCCAAGGCGCGTTATAAAGTCTCACCTGAGTCGCATCCTTGCCGATGGTATCATATACCTGTCCGCTTTCCCAGTCGGCAAATTCCCTGAACACAAATTCAGTATATTCCATCAGTGAGTTGTAGAATTTATCATTCTTATGATTTTGCAGATACTTGGCGATCACGATACCCATACCAAGTCTTTCACGGCTGGCGTTGTGATCGGCAACCATATTGTTAAAATATACAGACTCAGTCTCATTATCATAGAGGAGATAAGCTCCGTCAAGTGCGCTGCCCTCTTTGTGATACTGCTGTTTGTCAACAATAAAATCTATTCGCTTTTCGATAAGCTCGTCAAGAGTGGGAGAAACATATACGAGTGCGTGTGTTTTGATGCCGTTGATCTCGATATCAAAGCGAACTTCACCTGCTGCTTCGGGAGTATATTCAACTGTAAGAACCTTACCTCTTACAGTCGCTTGACCAAAAGAAACGGAATATTTTTTGATTTTGTCGTGTGCTTTAGCTTTAATAACAAGCTTTTCGCCCACAAATACGGTCTGATGATTCATTGAGACATCAATGAAATTTTCATATTCTCTTGCCTTAGCATAAAAATCGCATCTGTCTGAAAAAACGAACATTTCATGAGAAAACTCATAGCTTTCGCCGGGCAAAAGCGAAAATGGCGAGAAATTAAGTGTGAAATCGCCTCTGTCATTCTTGGCATAAGCAGGAGTTGTCTGCGTGTATCCGCCGACGCTTCCCTTCGTTATACACATGCCTACATTCAATTCACTTGCTCCCATGCGCAGTGCCATAACATAAGATGAGTTCTCACCGCACCATATATGAGTATTACATTTCTTTGTGAGGCATGTTTCCGCATCCTCATAGTTATCATTAAAGGGCATATCGACGCCTGTACGGTCGGATGCGAAGAATATTTCGTTTGCGGATATATTGGTTATAATGTATTTTTCTGTATAACGCTCTGCGTTATTTCTGTTGACAGACACTTTAACATAAGGGTTTGAATATACAGACTTACAGCAATTACCGTCTATTTCTAACGATTCAAGAATAAGTCCCTCAAATCTGTTAAACTGTGTCTGCAACACTATATTTGGCACGCCGAAGGTCTTTTCACCCTCCACCCAGTTCATTTCATATATGTCGCCGTCAATAACAAGAGATCTGAGCCCACCGTTTTCTCGGCAATAGTCAACCTTAAACATAATTAAGCAATATCTCCCTTGTTGATCTCAAATATCTGTGCGCCTGCCGAACGGGGAGCGATAGTATACTCACCGATAACTATGTAAAGCGTATCATCCTTTTCAAGGAAAGAATAGTTTATATCTACATCCTTAAGTGCATCATCCTCAGCAGAAAAATATTTCTCGGGAGTCTTCTTCATCTGATCGATAATAAGAGCCTTAACAGAATCAACCTTATCCTCTCCCACAACATCGGCAAGGGACAAAAGCTTACCTTCTTTAAGGTCGTAGCTTATACAACGGTAAACAACATTAGGGGTCACAGAACCGGCAATAGATGACGTTATCTTAAGCATAACGGAGATATACCCATCCTTTGCGGTATAGATATCATAGGTCATCATTCTGCTTGTTTGTGCGGCACCTTCCGCACCTTCTCCGATTGAAACATCGTGAAGATATTCGTTCTTAACGGTCTCTGTATTCATCT
>JAFQHD010000228.1 GCA_017398145.1 Clostridia bacterium | reverse complement strand
CTGTGCAGTATACCGATAATCATTCTTGCTCTTTGTGTGCATGAATCGGCACACGGGCTTGCGGCTAAGTGGATGGGTGATCCTACGGCATATAATCTCGGACGCATAAGCCTTAATCCCGTAAAGCATCTTGATCCTATCGGTACGGTAATGATGTTTCTGTTCGGGTTTGGTTGGGCTAAGCCTGTTCCCATAAACACAAGATATTTCCGTAACCCAAAGTGGGGAATGGCAATATCTGCGCTTGCGGGACCATTGTCAAACGTGCTTTGCTCATATCTCTTTTATATTGCTTTTGTGCTTATCAACAGATATGCTTTCGTACAGGGTAAAGCGATGGTGACCGTTGTGACGGCATTACTGTTACTCTGTTATGTTGGTTATCTTCTTAACCTTTCGCTTGCGGTATTTAACCTTATCCCCATGCCGCCTCTTGACGGAAGCCGTATACTCTTTGTGCTTCTTCCCGCAAAGGCTTATTTTGCGGTTATGAAATATGAGAGATACATTTACATCGGCGTGATGCTGCTTGTGTTTACAGGTATGCTTGATATCCCCCTGTCCCTTGTTCGTGAGGGAATAACAAAACTTTTTGAATTATCTATAGCTTGGATGGTATAGAATGTCAGAATCATTGAATTTTAAGCTTGAGATATTTGAAGGTCCTCTTGATCTTCTGTTATCTCTTATATCAAAAAATAAAGTAGATATATACGATATTCCCATATCTCTTATACTTGACCAGTACCTTGAGTATCTGGAGGAGATGAGAAGAATGGACATGGATATCGCGGGTGAGTTCATAACCATGGCATCCGAGCTTATGCTGATAAAGAGCCGTATGCTGCTGCCCAAATCTCCCCTTGAAGAGGATATCGATCCCCGCGAGAGACTGGCTCAGGCGCTTATCGAATACAAGCGTGCCAAGGAAGCTGCCGTAATGCTTAACGAAAACTATATGAAGTACGCAGGCAGAATTGCCAAGCCTATGGATGAAGCACCCTTCCAGGCGATACCCGAGCTTGCTGATCAGGACGCCAAGCTTCTTGAGGAAGCCTTTGCAAGGCTTATGCAGAGAGCAAAGCAGCTTAAGGAAACCATGCAGCCTCCCGAAAAGACACTTGAAAACCTGTTGAAGAAGCGTGTTACACCCGTACCCGAGCGTATCGTGGGTATTATGAGATATCTGTATAAAAACGGCAGAACCAGCTTTGACGACCTTATGCTTCAGTCCAAGACCCGTTCTGATATTATCGCTTCCTTTGCGGCTCTTCTTGAGCTTCTCAAGGCAAGACGAGTTATGATAGCAAAGGATGACGGTGACGAGATAGTTTTAGAGCTTAATAAGAGAGGTAAGAACTCAAATGAGCAAAAAGAATGAAAATATACTTGAGATAGAAAGAACCATAGAGGCTCTTCTCTTTGCTACGGGTGATCCCATTACATATGAAAAGATAGGCTCGCTTACCGAGCTGACCCCCGGTCAGGTTAAGAGTATTGCCCTCGATATGCAGGAGAATTATGCTGACAGAGGCATTCAGCTTCTCTGCTACGACACTGCCTGCCAGCTCTGCACTAAGGAGAAGTATGAGGATATAATCAAGGACTGTCTCGGTATCAAGAAAAACGGAGCGCTTTCAAAATCAAGTCTTGAGACACTTGCAATAATCGCATACAATCAGCCTGTAACAAGAGCTTATGTGGAAGAGGTAAGAGGAGTTGATTCCGCGTATGCCTTCGGTATTCTTTTACAGCGTGAGCTTATCGAGATAAAAGGCAGACTTGATGTTCCCGGCAGACCAAATCTTTATGGAACCACCAAGGATTTCTTAAGGATATTCGGACTCTCGTCCTTAAATGAGCTTCCTAAGGTAGAGGTATTGGCTCCTTCGGAGGAAACAGAGGAAGAGACAAAAACAGAGGACTAAACTCATTTATATAAGCCAATACTCAAGGGAAAGGGAGGAAGACGGATGGTCTGGATAATTATTGCGGCTGTTATTGCGTTGATACTCCTTGCTCTGTACAGCGATGTCAGGATATATATCATATATGATGATAAGGAGCTTTATTCCTATTACCGTGTGTTTTGGTTTATAAAGCAGCCGCTCTATCCCGAAAAGGGTCCTGAAAAATACATTTCGGCGAAAAAGATAAAAAAGAGAAGAAAAAAACTCCATAAGAAACGCACCAAGCGCCTTACAGACAAAAAGGATTCTATAGGTGAGGTTTTTACCGATGTCAAGGACATGGTAAAAGAGCTTTTGGAGCTTATATACATTATTTTAAAGAAGTTTATCGGCAGAGTCAGGATCAATGTCAGAAAGCTTGATATTACGGTCTCAAGCGACGATGCGGCGGCAACTGCGCTTACCTATGCTTTGGTGTGTGACACCCTCAATGTGCTTGTGGATATGCTTACAAGCACGGACAGAATAAACTGCAGCTTTAAAAAGCTGGATTGCAGATGCGATTATACCGACACGGAGTTCAAGGCTGAGGTAGATATCCTTATCAAGATAAGAATAATTCAGGTTATGCGTGCCTTGCTTGATTCAAT
>JAFQHD010000227.1 GCA_017398145.1 Clostridia bacterium | reverse complement strand
TTTTCAAGACAGTATTACGGAGAGATGATAACCTACCTCGGTATGTCCGCACCTATGGCGGTGGTGGCACTTATCGCCTGGATACGTCATCCCTCAAAGGAAAATAAGTCGGAGGTGGAGGTAAAGAAACTTACCGTAAAAAATATTATTTTCACCTTTATATTTGCTATAACCGTCACTGTTGTTTTCTATTTTATCCTTTCGGCACTGGGAACGGCAGAGATATTCTTAAGCACGCTGTCCGTTACTACAAGTATTCTTGCGGCAACTCTGACCTATCTTCGCAGCCCCTTCTATGCCCTTGGCTATGCGGCAAACGATGTTGTGCTTATAGGACTGTGGATACTTGCGGGCAATCCTGCTATGATAATCTGCTTCGTCGTATTCCTGATAAACGATCTCTATGGCTTTTACAACTGGCAGAGAATGAAAAAAAGACAGTCACAGACTTGAATTATCTTTTGAAATATGTTATCCTTATAATATCAAAAATAAGGAGAGTCATTATGAACTGGGAAAGTTATCTTTATCCTGAAAACGAAAAGCCCCTTGACAAATTGGTAGAGGGATACAGCAATACCTCGATATTCCGCACGGTTGCCTTTATCGGTGACAGTATGTCATCGGGTGAATTTGAGACCTGTGACGAAAACGGACAGCACGGCTGGTACGATATGTATGAATATTCTTGGGGACAGTTTATTGCACGCAAGAACGGCTTTAAGGCGTATAACTTTTCCGGCGGCGGAATGACCGCACAGCAATATATCGAGAGCTCCGCCGAAGACAGAGGCTGGTGGGATAAGGAAAAGGCGTGTCAGGCATACGTTATTGCTCTTGGGGTAAACGATCTTGTCAGCCCGAAAAAGATAGAGCTCGGCTCTGTAAAGGACATCGATCCCACCGACTACAAGAACAACAAGCATACCGTTGCAGGCTACTATGCACAGATAATCGCCCGTTATAAGGAGATAAGTCCCGATGCGAAGTTTTTCTTCGTGACCTTCCCCGAGATACATCTTGACTGGCATAACGAAATAGCAAGGAATCACGCAGCTATGCTTTATGATCTTGCCGAATACTACGAAAACTGCTACGTTTTAGATATCTACGAATACGGTCCTAAGTACGACGAGAAGTTTAATGAACATTTCTTCCTTCTCGGACATATGAATCCCATGGGATATATCTTCACCGCAAAGATGATAGATTCCTATATAGATTATATAATCCGTCACAATCCCAAGGATTTTGAAAACATTGGCTTTGTCACCAAAGGTATCAAGTATAAATAACGGAGAGAATTATGAAAAAGCTTGATAAATCTTTACTTAAAGAAAATATTGAAAAAAGAATAAACGACGATATCGCCTCAGGTAGAGTCGGCGGCTGCTCCTGCGTAGTTGTGCAGGAGGGTGAGGTAATGTACGAGGGCTTCTTCGGTAATAAGGAGATCGGAATAGACGTAGACGAAAAGACCATATTCCGTCTTGCCTCCATGACCAAGCCCATAACTGCCGTCGCAACCCTTATTTGTGTGGATAGAGGACTTCTCAGCCTTGACACCAAGGTGTCCGAGTACGTTCCCGGCTTCAAGAGTATGAAGATAGGCAAGATGGTAGACGGTGAGCTTGAGATAGTAGGCGATGCCGAAAAGGAGATAACAGTTCTTCATCTTCTTACACATACCAGCGGTCTTGGCAGCGGTGAGGTAGGTAACTACGCCCTTTCCAAGATGAGAAGGGAAGTTGAGCATTCCTGCCTTAAGGAAGCTGTGGAGCATTATTCCCGCTCTGCTCTTGATTTCGAACCCTTTTCAACTCAGTTCTATTCAGCCCTTTTTGGCTTCGATGTATTGGCAAGACTGGTTGAGATAGTGTCGGGTATGCCTTATAACGAATTTATTGAAAAAGAAATATGTCAGCCCCTCGGTATGAACGAGACCACCTTTACTCCCACCGAGGAGCAGAGAGCAAGGGTAACTCCCATGCACGATTATACAGGCGGCAAGGCTATTGCGGTAGACTTCCCCTACGGCGGTATGTTTGAGGGTCTGCCCCTTACATATTATATGGGCGGTGCGGCACTCTGCAGCAGCCACCGTGACTATATCAAGTTTGCCACGATGCTTCTTAACAAGGGTGAGTATAACGGTGTGCGTATACTCTCCGAGGAGATAGTGACGGAGATGTCAACACCCCACGTTCCTCACGAGATAATGCCCTACAGCGAGAGATGGGGTCTGGGTGTACGTGTTATCGTAAACGATGAATACAAGCGTCTGCCCGTAGGAGCATACGGTTGGAGCGGTGCATACGGTACTCACTTCTGGATAGATCCCGAAAACAAGATAATCGGTATCTATCTTAAGAACTCCCGCTTTGACGGAGGCTCGGGTGCCGAGACCGCCGCTCACTTTGAAGAGGACGTGACAAACAGCTTCGCTGTTTGAATGAATAATGAATATTGAATAATGAATAATTATGGTTGAAAACAGTTGCTTTGGCAACTGTTTTCTTCATTTTGTTTGAAATAATTTCAAAAAACTCTTGACAAATTTCTCCTTTTAAGTTATTATATAACCCGTGGTTAGCATATGCTAACTTATATGACGAAATATGGAGGAATCCGATGAATACGTTAAAGGATGTCAAGGTCGGAAAGAGTTGTAGGGTTCTCAAGGTTCACGGCGAAGGAGCGCTTCGCCGCCGTATTATGGATATGGGCATTACCAAGGGCGTTGAGATATACGTACGCAAGGTCGCGCCTCTCGGCGATCCCTTGGAGCTGTCGGTAAGAGGATACGAACTGTCTATCCGTAAATCCGAAGCCGAAAAGATCGAGGTACAATAATTTTTTTACAGAAATAAGTTAGCATAGGCTAACTTGAAGGAGAAGCAAAGTAATGGCAGAAATGAAGATAGCTCTTGCAGGCAACCCTAACAGCGGTAAGACGACGCTGTTCAATGCCCTGACGGGCTCAAATCAGTTTGTGGGGAACTGGCCGGGTGTAACCGTGGAAAAGAAGGAAGGTAAGCTGAAAAAGTCTGACGATATCATCGTCGTTGACCTTCCCGGTATTTATTCCCTTTCTCCCTATACCTTGGAGGAGGTAGTGGCGAGAAATTTCCTTGTAGGAGAGCGTCCTGACGTTATACTCAATATCGTTGACGGTACAAATCTCGAAAGAAATCTCTATCTCACCACTCAGCTTATAGAGCTGGGTATTCCCGTGGTTATAGCCATCAATATGATGGATATAGTAAATAAGCGCGGTGACCGTATTGATAAAGAAAAGCTTTCAAGGGAGCTGGGTTGTCAGGTTGTAGAGATATCCGCTCTTAAGGAAACCGGTCTTACAGAGGCGGCGGATGCGGCAATCGTTGCGGCAGGCAGAAAAGCTATAGGTTATCAGCCCTTTTTCAGCGGTATCGTAGAGCACGCCCTTGCTCATATCGAGGAGGCGGCAGTTCACGATATGCCCCAGACTCAGCAGAGATGGTATTCCATCAAGATATTTGAACGTGACAAAAAGGTTCTTGAGCAGTTGGAGCTTGATAAAAAGCTTCTTGAGCATATAGAAGCGGATATTACTGCCGTTGAGAAAAACCTTGAAGACGATGCGGAAAGTATCATAATCAACGAGCGCTATCTGTACATAGAAAAGGTAGTAAGCCGTTGTTATACCAAGAAGAACAAGGGAAAGCTCTCCGTCTCCGATAAGATAGACCGTGTAGTTACCAACAGAATATTGGCTCTGCCTATCTTTGCGGTGATAATGTTCCTTGTATATTATATTTCAGTATCAACCGTCGGTACCTGGGCTACCGATTGGGCAAACGACGGACTCTTCGGTGAGGGCTGGAGATTTTTCGGTCTTGACGTTCCCGGTGTGCCCGTGCTTATCGAGAGCATACTTCCTACCAACTGCCCCGTATGGCTTCACAGCCTTATTATTGACGGTATCGTTGCAGGCGTTGGCGGTGTCCTTGGCTTTGTGCCTCAGATGCTGGTGCTCTTTTTGATGCTCTCGTTCCTTGAGGCATGCGGATATATGGCACGTATAGCCTTCGTTATGGACCGTATATTCAGAAAATTCGGTCTGTCGGGTAAATCCTTTATCCCTATGCTTGTAGGTACAGGCTGCGGTGTTCCCGGTATTATGGCGTCCCGTACCATTGAGAATCAGAACGATCGCCGTATGACCATAATTACAACAACCTTTATCCCCTGTGGAGCAAAGCTTCCTATAATCGCACTTATAGCGGCACAGCTCTTCGGCGGTGCTTGGTGGGTAGCCCCCAGTGCATACTTTATCGGTATTGCGGCTATTGTTGTTTCCGGTATAATGTTAAAGAAAACAAAGCTCTTTGCGGGTGAAGTCGCTCCCTTCGTTATGGAGCTTCCCGCATATCATATGCCTACCTTCTCAAATGTAATGCGTGCGACCTGGGAACGCGGCTGGTCCTTTATAAAGAAGGCAGGTTCTATAATCCTTCTTTCCACCGTTATTATTTGGGCGGGCTCGCATTTAGGTATGATTGACGGCAGGTTCGGCTTTGATGTGGAGATGGAGCTGTCCGACAGTATTCTCGGAATGCTTGGAAATCTTGTAGCGTGGATATTTGCTCCTCTCGGATTCGGAAAACCTCAGGCGGCGGTTGCAACCCTTATGGGCTTGGTCGCAAAGGAAGAGGTCGTTGCGGTATTTGAGGTTCTTAACTTCAATGGGCTTTCTCCTCTTGCCGGTTACTCTTTCCTCGTGTTCAATCTTCTCTGTGCCCCCTGTTTTGCGGCTATGGGAGCTATACGCCGTGAGATGAACAGTGCAAAATGGACGCTTTTTGCCATAGGATATCAGTGCGTGTTCGCTTATGCGGTATCCCTTATGATATATCAGATAGGTGCAGCACTTACAGGTGGCTTGAATGTTATCGGTCTTATCGCGGCACTTATAGTTATGGCATTTATGCTCTATATGATAGCGAGAAAAGGTAAGAAGATATGAATTGGATAATTGAAAATGCAGGAAACATAGCCATCGTTGCGGTACTTGCGTTGATAATTGTACTTATTGTCGTAAAAATGATAAAGAACAAAAAAAGCGGCAAGGGCGATTGCTCCTGCGGTTGCAGTTCCTGCGGAATGAAGGACGTTTGTCATAAGAAATAGGTATAATCGGTTGACAGTATCCCGATTTTGTGGTATCATATATATTGATAGAAAATTACTACAGAAAGGGAGAAATAAATATGAGAGACGCAGCGGCAACCGTAAACGGCGAGTACCTTATGTACTGCGACAAGCCCTTTGTACGCGAAAACAACACGATCTGCTATGGTGACATGACAGACGATTACGTATTATTTATGTTCATTCTGACCAACAAGACCGTAGAGGGAGCAGGCGGCAAGAAGGTGGAGATCCCCGACCAGATCTTAGTACAGATACTTTCCACCGACATGTCTAAGAAGCCCAGCGACCGAGTGGCAAAGCAGTTTAATAAGAGCGGACTTTACGAGGCTATGGATATCGGCCTTATATGGCTCGATAAGCTTAATAAGAAATAATACAGATAAAAAGGGCATTTTTGCCCTTTTTAGTTTTTTGGAGGATATTATGGCAAAGAGAAAAATCGATGCAAATAAAAAGAAGACTTTAATTATCATAATTTCTGCCGTAGCTTTGCTTATCGTAGCGGCTGTTATAACCGTCCTTTTGGTAGTGAGCGGGGAAAAGGATATTCCTTCTGCCGAAACAGACGATCTGACCACCGAGGAGGTACAGACCTCCTTTATTACCACAGCTCCCGTTGAGACCGAGCCTGCGGTAGAATACCCCGAGCCCGCGTATGCCCACGGCACAGCCTTTGACTTTGTCAAGAAGGAAATGGGACCCAAGCCCGAATTTACAGATCCCCTGACCGGACTTAAGGCAGATAAGGATCTTTGCGCTACCCGTCCCGTTGCCATAATGATAAACAATATCGAGCAGGCGATGCCTCAGATAGGTATAGGGGAGGCAGACGTTCTCTACGAATGTCTTGCGGAGGGCGGCATTACACGTCTGCTTATGGTGACACGCGACTATGCTTCTCTCGGTACTATAGGTTCTATCCGAAGCTCAAGAGAATATTATATCGATTTTGCCAAGAATCACGATGCCGTCTACGTTCACGCAGGCGGAAGCGAATCTGCTTATTCTCAGATATATTCAAGGTCTATCGAGCATCTTGACGGTGTAAGAGCGGATGCAAGAACGGGCAAGAACGTCAGCGGAACCGTATTCTACCGCGATCCGGACAGACTTAAGAAATTTGCTTACGAGCATACTCTTGTTACCACAGGCGAGCGTATAGTCAAGGGTATCGAGGCTATGGGCTATACCACCGTGCTTAAGGACGGCTTCAACGAGCCTATAAAGCCTATCGACTGGGGATGGAGCGTTTCGCTGAACGGTGAGAGCGCAACACATATAAAGATCCCTTATCGCTCAAACCGTGTATCCGAATACGAATATGACGCCGCCACCGGCAAGTATACAAGATTCCAGTATAACCATCAGCCTCATATCGACGGTGCGACAAACCAACAGCTTACCTTTGAGAATATCATCATTCTCAATGTTCCTCACCGCAACACGGGCGACTCCTACGGTCATCTCTCCGTGACCACCGTAGGGGAGGGAAGCGGATGGTATATCACAGGAGGTAAGCGTATACCCGTCAAGTGGGCAAAGTCCTCTCAGGACGAGGCTATGACTCTCACCGACTCCGAGGGTAACCCCATCATTGTAAATCAGGGCAAGACCGTTATAAATATTACCGACAACGGAGTTTATTCATCGGTAAGCTTCAACTGATAGTCAATTTATACAGTAAAACCGTCCCAAGGTGTGAAAACTTTGGGACGGTAATTCTTATCCTCTTAATAATTATATGATAATATTTCCATATCATCTACAAAGGAGTTATTATGCAGATATTATCTTATATATTAAGCCTTGCAGGTCTTGCCTCTATGATCGTTGCTTCCCTTATCAAGGGCAAGAATATGAAGACCATACTATTGTTCGTATTTATGGGCAATATGTTCGTTGCGACAAGCTATCTTATAACCGACAGCATTAACGGAGCGGTGTCCTGTTATATCGGAGCCGCCCAGACTATAATCAACTATTTCTTTGACAAAAAGAAAAAGCCCTTGCTCCGTTGGCTTATAGCATCTTATGCCGTAGCCTTTGTGGTGCTTAATCTTATGACAGGCTTCTCTTGGCTTTGTGTACTTGCGATCGTCGCATCCCTTACCTTCATACTCTGTATCGGTCAGAAGGTGGGCTCCAAGTACCGCTTCTGGACTCTTGTCAATATGGGTCTGTGGTGTCTGTACGACGTGCTGTCAGGCTCCTTCGGAGTTCTCTTTACCCACGGAACACAGCTTGTATTTGCGGTGATAGGAATGATAATACACGATAGAAACAGTAAAGAATAATAAAAGCAGGTCAAAGACCTGCTTTTTTAGTTTTCATCCGATAAGGGATAAACCAATATCGCCGAATAGGGAGTACCCGAGCTTATACGGGTTATCTGGTTTTTAAGTCCTCTGACGCCGTAATTATAGTTATACTTTGTAGCACCTGTAGAATGCCAGAAAAGATCGTGGGTAGGATAGTTGCCCCAGAAGATTCCGAAATGAAAATCGGGGTCGAGACCGTCGCCCGGGTCGCTGTCTTTGTTTTCAGGCAGGAAGAGGAAAATATCGCCCTTGCTGAGCTTTCCGCTGTTGATGGCAGCCTTGATAGAATAGAAGGTATAGTGATATACACCGTTTCGGTTCAGGGAAAGATACCAGTTATAGGCGTTGCCGTAGCTTCCGCCGCTGACGTTTGATACTCTTGAGAGGTTACCGCCGCTTCGGTTGATGACGGAGGCTATAAATCCCGTGCAGTTCATACCTGCAGAGTAGGGATACTGACCCTTGTCTCTCATCAGCTTCCAGGGCTCGTTCATATGATCGGACAAATGGACGTAGGGTGTTCCCACATAATCGTTTTTGTGAGATGAAAGAAAATCCACTATTCCGTAAGCGCCGAAATATTCGTCTATGGTCAGCTTGCCGTCGTAGTTTGAGTCCCAGCCCTCGGTTCTGCCCAGAGCTGCCTTATAGTCTCTTTGCTCGGTCTTGCCGCAGTATTCGCAGGTATATACGCTGTAGCCGCCCTTTATACGGGTGGGCTTGACGGTAGAGGTAACGACGAAGCTGTGGTCACCGTATTTGGCAGGCTCGGAGAGGATGGTACTGCAGTTATGACATCTGTATTCGTAGCTTCCCTTGATCAAACAGGTTCCCTCATGCTCGGCATAGAGGTAACGCAGATGTCCCTTAGGAAAGTCAACTCTTTTACTTGCGGGACAGCCCTTGCAGATATACTCATAATATCCGTCCTCAAGACAGGTCCTTATCTTGCTTTTTTTCAGCTCCCATCTGTGACCGAGGACTTCGTCGAAGCGTTTTATTACCGAGGTTATCTCGGCACGGGTCATGGTGCTGTAGGGACGGACCGTACCGTCCTTGTATCCTGAGAGAAATCCGTGATACGCCGCCCAGTTCATTGCGTTTACAGCATAGTCGGCGATAGAATCGTTATC
>JAFQHD010000226.1 GCA_017398145.1 Clostridia bacterium | reverse complement strand
TCATTGGGTGTCTGCCGTCCTCGCAGATACGTTTCATCCGCCACTGGCGGCACGTATCTGTTCGGCGTACTAAGTACGGTAGTGACCCTTTTCGCGGAAAAGTGTGAAAAAGTGGCGGAAACTCGATGTTTTCGCCACTTTCGAATACTTATCAACTGTATTGGGTGATATAATTTAATATAAACATTTGCCCGTTGATTGGAGCAATTTTCTTTATAATAATTTATTTTCACACGTCCAACCGACTTTTTCGACAGTCTGAGAAGGTTGTGGCTTAAAGCCACAATCTTCTTTTCATATTCACTTAATCTGCAAATTCAACGTAAGGAGAATCCTCGGATACCAGAATTAACTCTATCTTACTCCAATCGGGTTCCTTGTAGGTCTTTGTTTTTGAATCGTAGGTGGTTTTATCACCACTGCACATTATATATACGTCCTCATTTACCTTATAGAGGAAGTAACTGAAACTTTCCGGTTCCTCCATCATCTCCTCACGGGTGTAACCCGTAGTATACAGAAGCATATCTCCGTTAACACCCCAGATACCGTCATGATAATAACGCCTATAGTAACCTTCATAATACCCATCAAAGGTACCGTTGCTGCTAAAGGTTACCGGTATTACAAATCCTTCATCTTTATAAGATTCGTTGATAGGATATTTGATTCCGACTAAGGTCTTAACTATCTCATTACCCATAACCCGGGTATAGCCTTCACAATTCTTCTCGAAATAATTATAATCGAGATCATCTATAGCATCGCGGAGCTCACAATCCGCCAGCCTATCGACAGAATCCTTGTAGTCCCCTAATTCTTCAAAGACTTCCATAGCATCGTCATTCCAGAATTTGCCCTTTTCAAGCATATCCAGCGCCTCTTGATAGTCAGCTTCTCTTTTAGCCGCCTTTACCTCCTTGAGAAGCTCCTTGCTGTCCTTATAGTCGCCTAACTCCTTAAAGCATTCTATCGCTGACTCGTAGGCTCCGTCCTCGTAGCAGGCTACAGCATATGCATAGTCCTCTGCTAAGATATATTCCTCTTTAGCCTTTTCGGTCTTTTTTATCTGCTCGGGAGAATCCTTAAAGCTCCCCAATTCGGTGAAATGATCAATAGCCTGATTGAATGAGTATTGTCCCACGGGTTCTTCTCTTAGCTGTATGGCCTTGTTGTACAAATTATTTTTCTCAGTATAATTTGATATGACCGTACCGAGAATTATAACGACTATTAGTGCGAGAACAGATATTGTCGATATCTTCAGAGTCTTTTTTCTCAATATAAGCTCTTTTTTTACACGTTCTTCCTTGTCCTTTTCAAGCTCGGTAAGGTCGATATCCTCAAAACGGTATATCTCCTTGTTACAGCCGTAGCAATAATCTTCACCCTTGGGATTCCAACAGCCGCAATCACAGAACCACAGATCCTCTGCGGTCATAGGTACGTATTCTGCACTTTCCTTAATTATGCGGTACTGTTTGAAAAGTTCGGGATCCTCCAGTATATCCGAAAGCATTTCTGCCTCGGGCAAGGGTCTCCATTCTCCGTTGTCTGACCAGGAGCTTCCGTCGGCAAAGATGACCTCACTCACCGAAACCGTAAAAGATCTTGCATCCCCGTAAGGCACCGAAACAGGTGTTTGTGAACCAAAGCTTAAACCTGCATAAGCGTTAAGATCAAGATAAGAAGCGGTAACAGCCTCTCCCAAAGCTCTGCCTGCGGTATCAAGATACTGCACCGATACCTTAAGAGAAATTATACGCTTACCTCTGATATTTTTGAATTTTAACTGTGTAATAAGCGAACCGCTTTCCTCTTCCTTTAAGAGTGCGCCTGCCTCGATAATAACAGGTGAACCCGAAAGATAGAGATTCTTTGTCAGCTCGTATAGTCTCTGATATCCCATAGCTACTCCTTAAAGCTCGGGGAGCTTTTCGGGCTTGGAAGTACCCTTACCTACACCGTTATGTACATCCTCTGTTATCTGACCGAAGGCATAAAGAGGCCAAGTAGATACCCAAAGCACGAGACCTGAGCCTGCAACGATAGGCCCTACGATCAAAAGATCATCCATATCTGCACAGCCTATAAGAAGAAGGAAGAGTCCCACGACTACGGCAAGCATACCTATAATACCTGTTATAAGTGCTAACATTTTGATTTTTTTACCTACGTTTGAATAAAGCAGGTTTTCGATTTTTTTCATATTTTTTTCCTTTCTTTTACCCATATAGGATTTTATTATATTTGATTATATCACCACGAAAAGCAAAAAGCCAACTCAAAAGAGTTAAGCTTTTCTACCGATAAATAGTAGAATTGTATTAACCCTAAAGAGTTGAGGTGATATGGTGAATATAGGCTTTGCAGTAAAGCTTCGCATACTCGAACTTTGTACCGAAAATAACATAACCGTAAATAAGCTTGCTACTGTTAGCGGCATAACCCAGTCAACGCTAAACAATATCGTGGGCGGCAGAAACAACAGCACCACCGTATCAACGGTAAAAAAGATTTGCGACGGCTTAGGCATATCTATAGAGGATTTCTTTCACTCCGAGCTTTTCCGTAATTTAGAGCAAGAGCTTAAATGATGCCAATTTAATGAATAAAACAGTTGCCAATAGCAACTGTTTCAACCATAATTCTGCATTCTGCACTCTGCATTCTGCATTTATAAGAAACCACCGACTATTCGTCGGTGGTTTCGTCGTTATCTTCGTTTTCTTCGTCGTTATCCTCGGCATCGGGGTTCTCGGTAGTACGTACAAACACGCCCTTCTCGAACTGCCCCTCAAGAACACGTCCGCTGGGCCACTCGTACTTACCCCAGCCGGTCATCTGACCGTCGGTGAAGTTACCTGTGTACTTCTCGCCGTTTGCCCAGGTATAGGTACCCTGACCCGAGAATCTGTCATTTTCGAAGTTACCCTCGTAGATATCTCCGGAAGCAAAGGTATACTTACCTGCGCCGGTCTTGGCATCGTTGACATAGCTACCCTCAAAAACACTTCCATCGCCGTAGGTGGTCTTGAAAACTCCGTTTTTCATATTATCGGTAAAGGGTCCCTCGTGAGTGGTACCGTCCGCCTCGGTGTAAACACCTGTTCCCGTTGAGCCACCGTCCTTGAAGTCACCCTCGTAAACGTCGCCGCCCGAATAGGTAAACTTGCCTTTACCTTCAATTACACCGTTGACATAACTGCCCTCATAGATATCACCGTTGTAATAGCTCATTTTACCCTGTCCGTTGGGGAAGCCGTTAGACATCTCACCCACGTAAACGTCGCCGTTGGAGTAGGTAATAGTACTGTCCTTTGCACTTATTTTGGCTGTACCGTTTCTTTCACCCGAAAAATAGAGTGTTCCCTTATCGATATTGCCTGCATCGTCTACCCAGCCGAAAAACTTGGCAGTGGTGCCTGCATTGTCGGTAGCCTTGGTATAGCGAAGTCCGGACAGCATAAGTCCGAGTATCACCACAAGCACCGCCACAGCCGCTACTATGACAGTACGAACGAGGACCTTGTTAAAGCCGTCGTTCTTTTTACGGGGAGCAGGTCTTCTCTGCGCTGTAATGGCAGGCTTTTTTGTCTGAGCCTTAGCGGCAGGGGGATTACCCTTCTTTGCCTTTGGTTTCGGCGTATTTGTATTCGGTTTTCGTCTAATCTGTTCAGACATATCAAAACCTCGTTAATATTTTAACAATCTTTTATATATCCTTGAGTAAATTAAGCAGCTCGGGGATATAACGGATACAGAGATTGGCTACAATGAACATAACCACCGCCACAATGATCACCATGGGCAAGGTATTGTTGTTACCTCTGTATTTGAAATAAGCACGGTTCTTATACTCTTCGGGAATATAGAACTTAGCCTCATAGAAATCCTCTCTCTTAAGCTTGTCCTTATCGAGAGTACAGTAAACCACCTTACGAAGGGCAGAATACTTGTTTTTTAAGGCATTTCTTATAAATAAGTTATCGAGCCCAAGCTCCCGAAGAGTATGGGAATCCTCGGGACTGTGAGCGTTTTTCTTTGCAAGTATTCTTGCCACCTGACCTATATAGCCCTTGGAATACCAAAGCATAAAGGCAGCGATAACTATACCTATATATATTGCCCATATCACCTTTTCAAGGGATGAGCCCGTATCTACCCAGAGACTTTGGAAGCTCATTTCTGCTTTATCATATCCTTGGTGATGACCTCAACACCAAGATACTTCTGAAGGACCTCGGGAACCTTAACAGAGCCGTCAGCAAGCTGATTCTGCTCAACTACTGCAGGCAGTATACGGCTTGTTGCAAGTCCGGAGCCGTTGAGAGTGTGAACGAACTCGGTCTTACCTGTAGCCTCGTTACGGTATCTCATATTACCGCGGCGAGCCTGATAGTCTCTTGCGTTGGATACAGAGGAGACCTCTTTATAGCCGTTCATGGAAGGAATATGGATCTCTATATCATATGTTCTTGCCATAGAAGCGGAGCAGTCAGCTGCAGCAAGCTTAACCGTTCTGAAATGGAAGCCCAGACCCTTAACAAGAGCCTCAGCCTTGCCTACAAGCTCCTCGAAAGCCTCGTCGGAGTTGTCGGGACGGGTGTACTGAACCATCTCAACCTTGTTGAACTGGTGACCTCTTACCATACCGCGCTCGTCTGCACGGTAGCTGCCTGCCTCACGACGGAAACAGGGAGTATAGGAGATATACTTACGGGGAAGGTCAGCTTCGGTGAGTATCTCGTCACGGTGGAGTGAAACGAGTGCTGTTTCCGCTGTAGGAAGCATAAATCTTCTCTGATTGTCTTCTGCAGTGTCAAGCCAGTAAACGTCGTTTGCAAACTTGGGGAACTGGCCTGCGGTAAGACCGCACTCATAACCCAGCATATGGGGAACAAGCACCAGCTCGTAGCCGTCTGCAAGGTGAGTATCGATAAAGTAGTTGAGCAGTGCCCACTCAAGACGTGCGCCCATACCTCTGTAGATCCAGAAGCCGCTGCCGGAAAGCTTTGTTCCGCGGGGATAGTCTATAAGACCAAGGTCTGTACAGAGATCAACGTGATTCTTGGGCTCAAAATCAAAGCTGTGGGGATCGCCGAAGTACTTAACAGGCTCGTTGTTTTCCTTACCGCCGGGCTTAAGGTCGGGGTCGGGAAGGTTGGGAAGGGAAAGCATAAGTGTTCTGTACTTTTCCTCTATCTCCTTGAGCTCTGCATCGTTTGCCTTAATAGTCTCGGAAAGCTCCTTCATCTGCGCAAAGATAGGAGCGGTGTCCTCACCGTTCTTCTTCATCATGGGTATCTGCTTGGATACCTTATTCTGCTCAGCCTTGAGGCTCTCGGTCTTTGCGATAAGCTCACGGCGGGCTACATCCAACTTGAGTATCTCGTCGATCTCATTGGATGCGTCGTATTCCTTAGCTGCAAGTAATCTCTTTACTTCATCGGGATTTTCTTTAATGAGTCTGATGTCTAACATTTTATAATCTCCTGTTTTAGTTATCAAATATATTGTGTCCGCAGAGTTTAACTATAAGATCCTCAAGATCACGGTTATCCTCGTAGGAAATCTCTAATTTCTTTGCCTTACCCTTGTCCTTTATGGCGATTTTCCTGCCAAGACGCTGTGTCATACGTCTCTCAAGCTCTTTACGGTAGTCTACCTCGACCTTGTCGCTTACCGCTACCTCCTCGGCAGGCTTGGCATTATTCATCTTTTTTACAAGCTTTTCGGTGTCGCGAACCGACAATTCCTTGGTTATAATAAGGTGGATAGCCTCATTATACTTGTCCTTGTCCTTCAAGCCTAAAAGTGTGCGGGCATGTCCGGCTGAAATTTCGTTTTCCGCCACAAGGTCCTTTACATCCGCGGGAAGTCCTAAAAGACGAAGTGAATTAGTAATAGCCGATCTTGATCTTCCGATACGCTGTGATATCTCTTCCTGCGTAAGGCTGTATTCTGATGCTAAAGCCTCATATGCCATAGCTTCTTCTATGGGATTAAGGTCTTCTCGTTGAAGATTTTCTACCAAAGCAAGCTCCGCCGCCTTTGCATCGTCAATATCAAGTATTACTACGGGGATCTCGGTAAGTCCCGCAAGCTTTGAAGCTCTCCAACGGCGCTCACCTGCCACGATACTGTAAAAGCCTCTGCTGTCCTCTCTTACCACCACGGGCTGAATAAGTCCGTGGGTAGCTATAGAGTCGGCAAGCTCTGAAAGAGCTGTTTCGTCAAATACCTTTCTCGGCTGATTTGAACGGGGTTCTATATCGCTTATTCGAAGCATCGTACCGCCTTTTTTGCCGGATTCGCTGAAATTATCCTCAAATATAGCGTCAAGACCCTTGCCGAGACCTGAACTCTTAGCTGCCATATTAAATCCTTTCCATTATCTCTCTTGCGATCTCTATATACGCAAGGCTGCCTTTTGAATATCTGTCATATGCAATTATAGGCTTTCCGTGGCTGGGAGCCTCGGAAATTCTCACATTTCGTACTACCGGCGTAGAGATTATCTTGTTTGCATAGTATTTCTTAAGCTCGTTTACTAACTGCAAGGTAAGATTGAGCCTTCCGTTGTACATCGTAAGAAGTATGCCTGTTATCTCGATATCGGGGTTATATAGCTTCTTGACCTGTCTTATTGACAGCATAAGCTGTGACAGCCCCTCGAGGGCATAGTACTCGTACTGCATGGGAATGATAATTCCGTCAGCCGCCACAAGAGAGTTTACCGTAAGTATACCCAGAGAAGGTGGGCAGTCTACCACAATATAATCATAGTCTGCTTTTACGCTTTCTATACCGTTGCGAAGCCTTTTTTCTCTGTTTTCTAACTCTACAAGCTCAAATTCCGCTCCTGCCAATGCAATATTGGCGGGAATTATATCAAGATTCTTAAAATCCGTTTTTATCACACAATCTTTTCCGCTTACTCTTCCGATAAGCAGATCATAGGTGGAATTGACTATCTGTCTTTTGTTGATGCCCACACCGCTGGTGGCATTTCCCTGAGGATCACAGTCTACAAGCAGAACTTTTTTGCCTAAATAAGCCATTGCCGCAGCAGTATTAACAGCAGACGTGGTCTTGCCTACTCCACCCTTCTGATTGGCAAATGTTAAAGTCTTACCCAACACATCGCCTCCTAATTAAAGTGTAATATGATTATACACCATAAAAAGGTCAATGTCAATGACAATTTATGTTTCACGTGAAACAATATCCTCGTGTGATTACACTTGGCAATAGTTAAAGAATATGCGATATTCAGCCCCGGCGAAGCCGGTTTCACGTGAAACACAGGCTAAGCCTGCACCCAAAATCGGGTATGGTAGTCTTAACCATTTTCATCACACGATGGGATAATAAATATCTACTTTCGAACAATGATCGTCACTCTTTTGCAATTATCCTCCTCTACAGTTTCGGTTACTACATTTACGCCTAATTTTTTGACAGTATTTACAGCACGATCTATAGAATTATAAAACAGCTTAAGATCCTTAAGCTGTCTGTTTATCACTCTGGGTTGTCTTTTAATATCGGCGCATAACCTGTCCACGTAGGCTTCGGTGGCGGCTACGTTGAGATCATGTCTGATTATGTAATCAAGGGCTTCTGTCCTCATTTCTCCCTCAAGACGTAGCAGAGCTCTACAGTGCCGTTCGCTCAATCCGTGCTCAAGTATATTATTTTGTTCCTCTGAGGTAAGGCGAAGTATACGAAGCTTGTTTGCCACATAGGATTGGCTGACCGACAGAGTTCTAGCAATGCTTTCCTGTGTCATTTCGTATAATTCCTTCAAGGTAAGTATAGCCATAGCCTCCTCAAAGATATTCAGATCCTGCCGTTGAATATTCTCTATTATAGACATCACAGCCGAGGTCTCCTCATCTATATCGACGACTATACAGGGTACACGCTTCATTTTTAACAATCTTGCCGCTCTCAGTCGTCTTTCTCCAGCCACAAGCTCATAATCATCCCCGTTTTTTCTGACAGAAAGAGGCTGTAATATGCCGTGACGGTGTATACTGTCTGCAAGGGACAGAATTGCTCTGTCTTCAAAAAGCTTTCTCGGCTGACGTTTATTCGACATTATCCGACTTTCGTCAAGCATACAGACCCTTTCGCTTTCTTTGATACATTCTACCGCAAGTGTGTTCATTTCTCTACATTTCCTTTTCTTTATTTACTGTGTCGGTATTATACCATTATTTTCCATTTATTGTTGCTGTTTTCTGTCTTGGGAATAATAAATTTTTTTGTAGTATAGAGATAAAAGAAAAAGCCTTTTGACCTCAAGAGTCAAAAGGCTTCGTTTTCTCTTATTTTTTCTCTCTTATCTCTTCTCTGTAAAATGAACTGCGTTCATTTTACTTTGTAGGATCAAGATAAGGCCAGTAAGCTATGAAGTAATTTATACCCGACCACATTGTAAGAATTACTGTTGCGGCAAGGAAGATATAGCTTACGATATTATTGGTAGGAACAAGGGGCTCAAGTATAAGCACTACCATAGTAACCGTTTGAAGTACGGTCTTGCACTTGCCCATCCAGTTAGCGGCAATAACTATATTACCCGCATCCGATACCACCAGACGCATGGAGGTAACAGCCAGCTCGCGAAGAAGAATAAGGAAGAAGGACCATGCAAGGACCTTACTGTAAAGCTCTCCTCTTACGTTTGCAACACAAAGAAGACCGATAAAGCCGCCAAGGACCATACATTTATCCGCCAGAGGGTCAAGAAACTTACCGAAATTTGTAATAAGATTATACTTTCTTGCGATCTTACCGTCAAGCATATCGGTAAGAGCGGTAAGAATGAATATAACGGTCGCAACTATAGGGCTTATCACATCACCGAAAACAGGGAATATGATAAAAAACATAAACAAGGGGATCATAATGACACGAAGAAGTGTCAGCTTGTTGGGAAGATTCAGTTTCATTGTAAAGCCTCTCCTATCAGATCGTAATCTAAAATTTCGGTTATCTCAACCTTTACAAAGCTGCCCTCGGGAATTCGGTTATAGGAAGTAAAGTAAACCTTACCGTCTATCTCGGGAGCATCGGCAGCACTTCTGCCGAAATGAGCCTCGGAAACGGGATCATAGCCCTCACAAAGCACGGTGATAATTTTACCTAACTGCTTCTGATTGTATTCCTCGCTTATATGCATCTGCTTTGACATCAGCATATCGGCGCGGTCTATTTTAGTCTGCTCGTCTATCTGATCCGGCAGATCGTATGCGGGGGTATCCTCTTCTCTGGAATAGGCAAATGCACCGAAACGCTCGAACTTAACATTACCTATGAACTCGCACAGCTCCTCAAAGTCCTCCTCAGTCTCACCGGGGAAGCCTGCAATAGCTGTAGAACGGATAACAATATCAGGTACATTGTCGCGAAGACGCTTTATCGCATCCTCAATGCAGGCTCTGTCGCCGTGGCGGTTCATACGCTTTAAGATATCGTTATTTATATGCTGTATAGGCATATCGATATACTTAACCACCTTATCGTTGTCCCGAAGCTCGGCTACCAGCTCGTCTGTGATCTTGTCAGGATAACAGTAGAGTATCCTTATCCAAGGAATATCGGTCTCCTCTGCTAATTTATGAAGCAATTCTGCAAGCTTATACTCACCGTAGATATCCTGACCGTAGCGTGTGGTATCCTGTGCCACTACTACAAGCTCCTTGATACCTAACTTCTCAACATCCTTTGCCTCGGCTATGATATCCTCCATGGGTCTCGATCTGAAATGACCTCTGATAGAGGGAATAGCGCAGTAGGTACAGCGGTTGTCACAGCCCTCGGCTATCTTGAGATAAGCGTAGCCCTGTGTGGTAACCACTCTTTCGCCACCCAATACAAGCTCATCCGCCTCCTTAAAGGAGGTATACTTCTTTTTCTGCTTATTTTCTACGGCGCGGACAGCCTTCACTATATCGTGAATAGAGTTTACGCCGATAATGGCATCAACCTCAGGAAGGGACTCGAATATCTCGTCTCTGTAGCGCTGTGGAAGACAGCCTGTAACTATAATACCCTTCAGGTCTCTGTTCTCCTTAAGCCATGCAACGTCAAGAATGTTGTCGATGGCTTCCTTTTTTGCGCTTTCTATAAAAGCGCAGGTATTGATGATGATAATATCAGCATCAATATCCTCTGCTACTATAGGATAGCCTGCGTCCACAAGCTCCTTGAGCATTATCTCGGTGTCCACCTGATTTTTCGGACATCCGAGGGAAATAAATCCTACTTTTGCTTTACTCATTTTCATCCTCAATTATTCTGTATGCGTCCTTTATATCCGACGGGGAAAAACCGTAACGGAGAAGTGCAGCATAAAGCTTTCGCTCGTCAGAATATCTGTTTTTTATCTTAAGAATACGCTTGGCACAGATGGCGGCAAAATCTATCTCTGAAAGATCTATATTCGCTATATCCTCTCTCTTAAAGCCCTTGGTATAAAGCTCTGTTACAAGCCTGCGCTTACCGTAGAGCTTGGAGTTGGCAATAGCATAGACCGCATTTTCCAGATATCTTGCCTCGTTTAAGTAACCCACCTTTTTTGCATAGTCAACCGCAAAATCGATGGCTTCCTCTTCGTGACCCTTTCGTGCCAGCTTTTCTCTTAATTTTTTCTCTGTACAGTCGGCATAATCAAGCATATTAAGTGCCGAGCGTGCCGCTTTTTTGAAGTTTGTTGGTATATCCACAATTAGTCTTCATCAAATCCGCCTGCAAGTGCGATCTCAAAATCGTCGTCATCTGCATCGAGGCTGGGTGTGGTGTCCTCGGGGAGAACTCCGTCCTTCATCTTTTCCTTGATCTTTTCCTCAAGCTCTGCCATAAGCTCGGCGTTAGATTCAAAGAGAGCGCGGACCTTTTCCTTACCCTGACCGATGCGTTCACCGTTATAGGAGAACCAAGAGCCGGACTTTTCTATAATATCAAGCTCAAGACCCATATCTATAATTTCGCTGGACTTGGAGATACCCTTACCGTAGAGGATATCGAACTCTGCTACCTTAAAGGGAGGAGCAACCTTATTCTTGACTATCTTACACTTAACGTGGTTACCGGTCACGTCAGTACCCGACTTAAGCGTTTCGGTCTTACGGATATCTATACGTACGGACGCATAGAACTTAAGCGCACGTCCGCCGGGAGTGGTCTCGGGGTTACCGTACATAACGCCCACCTTTTCACGGAGCTGATTGATAAAGATAACGATACAGTTAGTCTTGGCAATAGAGCCGCTTAACTTACGGAGTGCCTGAGACATGAGTCTTGCCTGTAAGCCCACGTGAGACTGACCCATATCACCGTCGATCTCCTGCTGAGGAACGAGAGCCGCAACAGAGTCAACTACAACAACGTCGATAGCACCGCTACGTACCAGAGCCTCGGTGATCTCAAGAGCCTGCTCACCGCAGTCGGGCTGAGAAACCAGCAGATCGTCGATATCAACGCCAAGAGCCTTGGCATAAACGGGATCAAGAGCATGCTCCGCATCGATAAACGCTCCCGAGCCGCCTAACTTCTGAACCTCTGCTATAACATGCAGAGCGATAGTGGTCTTACCCGAGGATTCGGGACCGTAGATCTCGATTATTCTTCCTCTGGGAACACCGCCTATACCGAGAGCCATATCAAGCATAAGAGAGCCTGTGGATACGGCGCTTACGTTCATTTCATTATTTTCGCCAAGGCGCATGATAGCACCCTGACCGTATGCTTTTGTTATATTTGCGATTGCGGTATCAAGGGCCTTTTTGCGTTCCTTTTCATCTCCGATAGCCGCAACAGTAGCTTTTGCCTGTGTTTTCTTAGCCATAATCTTTTCCTTTCTATGTATCAATGGAGAAAATAGTGTCCTGATGACACTATTTTCATCCTTTAATTACGCATTAATAGGTTGGTGTATCAAGTCTCCATCCGTTTTCCTGCTTAACGATAACGAGCTTGATCTTACCGCTATTCGTTTCAACCTCTAAAGTCTGCTTGTTATCGCTTTCGGCAGAAACGACCTTTGCGCTTGCAGGATCTACCTTTGTAGTAATTTCAAATCCGGGATTGGTGATATCTACGATCAGTACACCCGCATCATTATCCTTGTATCTGGGATACATCTGAGCCTCGGTATCCTCAAGGGCATCATCCGCACCCTCAAAGCAGGTATAGTTTACCGTGTTCGCTATAAAAGCATCCGAATACACCTCTGCTATAGCCGTTTTTAGTTCCTCGGTGCTCTGATAAGGAGCATCGGTCGCCACGGTACGGTACTGTGCCGCAGTAACGGTCTTAAGTGCCTCGTCCTGTCCCGGCTCAATGGGCAGACCCTTACCCCAAATTATCTCATTTATTTCCTCTGCCTTAGGCATTAGTTCTATGAGTATATTCTGTGCTTCTGTATCACTTATAAGCTCTGCCTTATTGCAGGACACAAAAGACAGGAGCATTATAACGCACAGAAATATCAAAATTATCTTATTCTTCATCGGTCTCAACAGTAGCTTCTGCGGTTTCTGCAGTCTCGGCGGGAGCTTCTATCTCGGGGATCTCCTCAGGCTCCTTTGCAACCTTTGCAAAGTTCACTATATGAGTATCCGCACCGGTTCTCATAACGATGACGCCGCCTGCGGTCCTTGAGTAAACGGGAATATCGGATACGGCGATACGTATCATCGTTCCCTCGCTTGTTATCATCATAACGTCCTCGTCCTCGGCTACGGAAGCAATACCGCAGAGCTTACCTGTCTTTGCCGAAAGCTTATGACAGCATACACCCTTGGTGCCTCTGTTGTGAGCAGAGAAATCGTCGTACTCGCATCTCTTACCGAAGCCCTTTTCGGTGATGGAAACAAGCTTTTTGCCTTCCTCAACGATAGCAACAGCCTTTACGTAATCGCCCTCGGTAAGCTTGATACCGCGTACACCTCTTGCAGTTCTGCCCATTACTCGAGCCGCTGACTCGTGGAAGCGTGCGGCGTAACCGTTGTAGGTTGCAATGATTACCTCGTTTTCACCTGTGGTATGTGCAACAAATACCAGCTCGTCGTCCTCGTCAAGGTTAAGAGCCTTCTTACCGCCCTTACGCTGATACTCGTATTCACTGAGATCTGTACGCTTGATAACACCGTTCTTGGTTACCATGGTGAGATATTCACCTGCCACGAACTCGGGGATAGAAAGAAGTGCCGTAACCTTCTCGCCCTCGTCAAGCTCAAGGATGTTTACGATATTTGTACCCTTGGCTGTTCTTCCGGCTTCAGGTATCTGATATGCCTTCTTTACCTGTACCTTACCCTTGTTGGTAAACATCATAAGGTAGGAATGAGAATGGCAGGCAACAACAGTCTCAACGAAGTCCTCATCCTTTGTGGACATACCGATGATACCCTTACCGCCTCGTCTCTGTGCGGAATAAGTATCGGAAGGACAACGCTTGATATAGCCCGCATTAGACATTGTTACGAGACAGGTGTGCTTTTCGATAAGATCCTCAATAAGGATATCGTCCTCTGCTTCGATTATCTCGGTCTTACGTTCATCGCCGAATTTCTTCTTTGCCTCAAGCAGCTCGTCCTTGATTATCTGTTTAATTCTGTTTTCGTCTGCAAGGATAGCCTTGAATTCCTTTATCATATCATAGAGCTCGTTAAGTCTTGCCTCTATCTTGTCACGCTCCATACCGGACAGACGACCCAGAGTCATCTCAACTATAGCCTGCGCCTGAATATCTGTAAGACCAAAGCGCTCCATCAGCTTTGCCTTGGCATCGGGGATAGATGCTGAGCCGCGGATTATATTGATGACCTCGTCGATATGATCTATAGCTATCTTCTGACCCTCACGGATATGCGCCTCGTGCTCTGCCTTCTTAAGATCGAAGTTTACACGGCGGATAATAACGCTCTCCTGATGGTCGATATAGTGGTTAAGTATCTCTTTAAGTGAAAGTATCTTGGGCTCGCCCTTAACAAGAGCAAGCATATTTATTGCACAGGTATCCTGAAGCTGGGTGTTTTTATAAAGCTGGTTAAGAATGATCTGACCGTTTACGTCACGGCGGTATTCTATAACTATACGGATACCCTTCTTCTTGTCGGTCTCGTCACGCAGAGCCGTGATACCGTCAACTCTCTTATCCTTTACAAGACCCGCGATCTGGGATACAAGAGTTACCTTGTTCACCATATAAGGGATCTCGGTAACGATAATACGGCGGTTTGCTTCGTCTATTTCAGCCTTGGAGCGTACCATAACTCTGCCGCGTCCGGTTGAGTAAGCCTGAACGATACCGTTAGAGCCGTAAATGGTAGCACCTGTGGGGAAATCGGGACCCTTAAGATGCTGCATAAGCTCCTGAACGGTAGCTTCGGGATTTTCCATCAGGCAGATGGTAGCATCCACAACCTCACCGAGGTTATGGGTAGGAATATTGGTCGCCATACCTACGGCGATACCCACCGAGCCGTTTACCAGAATGTTGGGGAAACGGGAGGGAAGAACGGTAGGCTCCTTTAATTTGTTATCAAAGTTGGGAGCGAAGTCAACAACATCCTTTTCGATATCCTCAAGCATAAGGTTAGCCATCTTGGACATTCTTGCCTCTGTATAACGGTAAGCCGCAGCCTGGTCGCCGTCGATATTACCGAAGTTGCCCTGACCGTCGATAAGGGTATAACGCAAGGAGAAGGGCTGGGCAAGTCTTACCATAGAATCGTATACCGCCGAGTCACCGTGAGGATGATATCTACCAAGCACGTTACCTACTGTGGTCGCAGACTTACGGTAGGGCTTGTCATAGGTCAGATGATCCTCGTACATAGCGTAGAGTATTCTTCTGTGAACAGGCTTAAGACCGTCACGGACATCAGGGAGAGCTCTGGATGTGATAACGCTCATGGAATACTGGATAAAAGAGGTCCTTACCTCCTTACCCATATCAACATCCAAGATCTTCTGATCCAAAAATCTGTAATCTTTTGTTTCTTCTTGTCTTCTACTCATTTTTATCTCCTGTATTATTACAGTACTCAGTTACATTATAATGAAATTTTTGTTGCTTTCAGCAACAAAAATCACCATAATTCTGCATTCTGCATTTTGCATTTTGCATTTATTCGTAACGGTTCACCGTTACGATGTTTATATATTTATCCATATCTGCTTTTTTGGGAAGCATGCTGCCGGGAAGCTCTACCTTTGCAGCAGCAGCGCTGGAAGCAAATTTAAGAGAATATTCAATATCCTTCGTCTTGTCTCTCATATAGGTAAAGGCTGAAAGGAAGGAATCTCCCGCACCTGTGAATCCACGCATTTCCACACGTGGAGAGGTGACGGAAAACACACCCTCTTCGCCTACAAAAACAGCGCCCTTTTCCGACATGGTACACAGTATTTCAACAGACTTTTCCACATATAAACGCTTACATTCCTTTATTGCTTCATCGGGGTCTTTGATATCCTTATGAAGCAGAAGTGAAAGCTCGTAGAGATTAGGCTTTATAAGGCTGGGACGACCCTCGAGACCTCTCTCGAGTGCTTCGCCGTCGCAGTCTAAAATTACCTTTGCACCGCGACTTTTCAACACCTGTGTAATAGAGTTATACACACCTTTTTCCACAGGGTGTGGAATACTTCCGCCAAGGAAAAAATATTTTCCTTTTTCCGCCGAGTTTTCCATCGTTTCGACAAGAGTTTTCAACGCCTCGTCGGTGATGGGTCCACCCTTTTCATTAGCCTCGGTGCAGGTGCCGTCCGAATCTATCATCTTGATATTCATTCTGGTAGGGGCTTCTGTTTTTACAAAGGAGAAATTAACTCCCTCGTCACGAAGCATATTCTCCATGGTAACACCGGTATCTCCTCCGGAAAAACCGTAGGCTAAGGCATCCACTCCGAATATCTTTAAAAATCTTGAAACATTGATACCCTTACTGCCAAGGGTGGTCACCGTGTCTGAACAACGGTTAAGCTCACCTGCACGAAAGGGCTTCTCAAAGTACATAGTCCTGTCAAGAGCAGGATTTAATGTAAGTGTAGCCGCCTTCATCATACGTCAAGGTCGGTGGCGTATCTTGCGTTTGCTTCGATAAACTCTCGTCTGGGCTCTACCTTGTCACCCATAAGAACCGAGAATATTCTGTCACATTCTCTTGCGTCCTCCATGGTTACACGAAGCAGCACTCTCTTCTCGGGATCCATTGTAGTCTCGCTTAACTGCTCGGGGTTCATCTCACCAAGACCTTTATAGCGGCTTGCCTCAACGCCGTTTACGCCAAGCTCCTGAATATAGGTGTCTCTTTCTTCATCAGAAAAAGCATATCTTACCTGCTTGCCCTTGAATACCTTATAAAGCGGAGGCTGTGCCAGGAATACATGACCGTCCTCGATAAGCTGACGCATATGTCTGAAGAGGAAGGTCAGAAGCAAAATTCTGATATGTGAACCGTCAACATCCGCATCCGCCATAAGTATAAGCTTACCGTAACGAAGCTTTGATTTATCAAAATCGTCACCTATACCGCAGCCAAGAGCCTGAATGATCGGAATAAGTGAGGGGTTGGAGTATATCTTGTCAAGTCTGCTCTTTTCGACATTAAGAACCTTACCGCGCAGAGGAAGGATAGCCTGGAAGTAGCTGTCTCGTCCGTCCTTTGCAGAACCGCCCGCAGAGTTACCCTCTACAAGGAAGAGCTCACTTTCTTCAACGTTCTTGGTATGACAGTCCCAGAGCTTACCGGGAAGGGAGGTGGATTCAAGCGCACCCTTACGGCGGGCTGTATCTCTTGCCTTCTTTGCTGCTTCACGGGCTCTTGCCGCCGTTATACCCTTCTCAAGGATTATCTTTGCGGTCTTGGGATTTTCCTCAAAGAACTCGGAGAGCTTTTCGGAAACGATAGATTCTACCAAAGTCCTTATAGAAGAGTTACCAAGCTTTGCCTTGGTCTGGGATTCAAACTGAGCATTCTCAAGCTTAACGCTGATGATAGCGGTCAGACCCTCACGGACATCCTTATCGTCTAACTTATCCGCATCCTTAAGAGCGCCCGTCTTTTTACCGTAATCGTTTATAGCTTTTGTTATAGCCGCCTTGAAGCCGGTCTCGTGGGTACCGCCCTCAATGGTCTTCATATTGTTAGCGAAGGATATTATGGAATCGGTAAAGGAGTCGTTATACTGCATAGCTACCTCTGCTACGGAGGTACCTCTGCTTCCGGAAACGAAAATTACCTCGGGATGAATGGGATCAACGGCTCTCTGGTTGTTATCAAATTCAACGTAGCTCTTGATACCGCCCTCATAGCAGAAATTCTCCTCTGTCCTCTCCTCACCCGTTTCGTCAATAAGAGTGATAGAAACGCCTGCGTTAAGGAACGCCTGCTCACGGAGTCTGTTTCTGACTACGTCTGCCTTGAATACAACAGTCTCAAATATTTCGGGATCGGGCCAGAAACGAACATAGAGACCGTGCTTATCGGTCTTGTTTCCCTGCTTGAATTCCTCAACTATCTTACCCTGCTCAAAGGCAATGGTATATTCATAGCCGTCACGGCAGTTCGTTGCCTCAAGTCGCTTTGACAGCGCGTTTACGACAGACGCACCAACACCGTGCAGACCACCCGCGATCTGATATCCGCCGCCGCCGAACTTACCGCCTGCATGGAGGATGGTAAAGATGACCTCAAGGGTAGGCAGATTCTGTGTAGGATGTATACCCGAGGGAACACCTCGTCCGTCGTCACGAACCGAGCAGGATCCGTCCTTCTCAAGAGTTACCGTAATGTTGTCACAGTAGCCTGCCAACGCCTCGTCGATAGAGTTATCCACTATCTCGTATATGAGGTGATGCAGACCCGCCTCCGAGGTAGTACCGATATACATACCCGGTCTTACTCTTACGGCCTCCAGGCCTTCCAGTACCTGTATCTGACTGTCGCCGTAAGCTACGTTGTTTTCCTTTTCCATTTTTTCTCCTTTTATAATTAATCCTGTTTATTATTCTTCATTCGACCTGCAAGGGATTGCGGGGAAAGCTGTGTCAGCATTACCCTGTTGTCCTCTGTCACCACAAAGGATTTCGGTATCTCATAATTGACGTAACTGCTTCTTCCCTCTTTTTCAGCGCGTCTTAAATAAACTCGTGTTTCTGGCGCTCTGGTTGAGGTGTCCATATCAAAGATACCTATAATTTTCTTTTTTCTCAAAACGGCATTATTGCCTAAATGTATATACATAACTAATTTACAAAATTTCCTTGATTTACCGTATATGTCAAAGCGTTTGTTAAATCCTTAAAATCATCCTCGCTACAAGATGTTATAAAGGTTTGCCTGTCCGATAAACCGGACAGAATATATTCTCTTCTTTTAGAGTCAAGCTCGCTTAAAACATCGTCTAACAAAAATACGGGATAGCTGCCGCATTCCTTTCGGGATATCTCACCCTCGGATAACTTTAATGCCAAGGCTATGCTTCTCTGCTGACCCTGTGAGGCAAAGCTCCTTGCATCCCGTGAGCAGAGTATTATATCAAGGTCGTCCTTATGAACTCCGTATAGGGTCGAGCCGTATTTTATCTCCCTTTCGTGATTTGAGCAAAGCTCGGCAAAATATTCTTCTTTAGTCTTTTGGCTTCGGTAGGAGATCTTAAGCTCCTCCTTACCACCTGTCATATCCCGTATAAGCTCGTTTGCACAGCTTGACAGCATTTCTGTATACCAGGCTCTCTTTTTACTTATCCTTTCAGCTTGCTCTGCCAACTGCTCCGACCAGTATTCAACGGTAGAATCAAACACATCTCTTTGAAAATACGCATTTTTTATAAGCGCGTTTCTCTGGGAAAGTATGCTGTTATATTTTTGCAGCAGCCCGACATACGAAGGCTGTATCTGTGAAATGGCAGTATCTATAAAGGATCTTCTGACACTTGGTCCGTCCTTTACGAGTGAAAGGTGATTAGGACAGAATATTACGGCTCTGAAATGTCCGATAAACTCGGAGAGCTTTTTTATATCCACGCCGTTATGCTTACACAGCCTTCTTCCGTCACGGCTGTATGCTATACGCATCTTGTGGTCTCGGCGAGTATCGTTAAATTCCATATCAACGCTCGAATAATCACAGTCGAAACGTATCATATCGGTATCGTGCTGACTGCGAAAGCTCTTACCTCTGGCAAAAAGATATATTCCCTCTATGGCAGAGGTCTTTCCTTCTGCGTTAGAACCGATAAAGATATTCGTTCCCGGACAAAACTCAAGCGAAGCAGCTTCAATATTCCTAAAATCTCTGTATATTATCTTTTTACAAAACAATATAATCTACCTACAATTACGAATTGAAAATTGATAATTGAGAATTATTCTTTTATCTTAACGGGAAGCACGAGGAAGGTAAAGGTTCCTTCTTCACTCTCTTCAGCGGGCTGTATAGTCATACCCATAAGCTGGCTCGTAAGGCTCAATTTGAGCTTTTCGCTGTCACAGGCGCGAAGAGCATCAAGCAAATAGCGGCAGTTAAAGCCTATTATGATATCATCGCCTTCTTTTTCGGTAAATATTTCGTCGTAGACCTTACCCGATACGGATACAGAGGAAATCTTAAGCATACCGTCCTCAAAATTACATCTGAGGATAGATTTAGCCTGACCCATGGTCTTATCCTCCGTAACCAGCGAAGCACGCTCTAATGCCCCTAAAAACGCCTCACAGTCGATCTTAACGAAGGTCTTGGGTGCTTTAGGAAGGAATCGGTTGTAGTCTATATATTCATTCTCGATAAGTCTGGAGAAGAATATTACCTTGCCTATAAAGAGGATCACGTATTTTCTTGTCAGTCTGATAGAAACTGTTTCATCATTGTCCCCTAAGAGCTTCATGATCTCGATGAGAGTCTTTGCGGGAATGATGAACTGCATATCAAGCTCGCTTTGGTCATCATTCTTGTTTTCGATATCGGTTATCTGCTCCTTGATAGCCATCTTTGAGCCGTCGCAGGAAACAACGGTAAGCTTGTTACCCTCTATCTTAAAGAAAGCACCGTTGAGCTCGGGTCTCATATCGTTTGCGGCAACGGCAAACTGAGTCTTTATTATCATATTTCGAAGAACGCTCTGCTTTATAACGAAGCCGTGGTCAC
>JAFQHD010000225.1 GCA_017398145.1 Clostridia bacterium | reverse complement strand
GATCAATTTTAAAAGAAAATACACCGGAACGACGGCGGGTATTGGATGTTGGTCTTCTGACAGCAGATATGTGTTTATACAGTCCATGGATGAGTACGGCTGTGTTTCACGACTTTTGAGGTATGACGTAACGGATAATTTCAGTTTTGAGGTAATGCCTGTTACGGATAAACAGATAAGACATATCTCGTATGTAAAAAGTATGGAAAAATATTTGATCGTCTATATGAATATTTTTGATCATCTTTGGCGTTTTATGTGGACTGATTTCAATGATAGTGTATCCTTTCCTCTTCAAAATTTTGATGATGGTGCAGCGAGTATTAAGATAAATGAAGACGACCGTACTATAGAAGTAATAGGTTTTTCTCATGTGTACAACTATGATTTTGAAGGAAATCCAAAGTCCAGTATCAATATTCCTTTAGATACTTACACTTTCAATTTCTCGGATGCATTTAAGAACATACCGGTTGATATTGATTTCATTAAGCAGCTTAGTGATTTCGTAGGTCTTGAAGATCTTCCAATGACTGAAAGAATTGACTGCCTGACCGTTTCTAAGGATAAGAGCCTTATCTTCGCAGGAACTATGCTTAAACTTTTGATACTTGATGCAAAAGATTTAAAAGTACTTAAGAAAATCAATTATGAGTTCGGCGTGCGCAGTGTCTGCGAACTGGAAGATAATATTTTAATGGTTGAAACGTTTTCGGGTGTGAAATTATTAAAACTTGAAAGATAGGTATAATTATATGGGAAGAACATAATAACATAATGAACACAGGGTCGGTTCTATGTGTTAATTAAATCAATCAAGGGAAGGCTGAGAAATCAGCCTTTCTTTTGCTGTAAGACATATTTTTCACAACGGTTGTTTCTTTTTTGAATAAGCGTAAAAGGTTCGGTACAGAATATAAGCAATGAAACAAAAAAGGACGGTAACATTATGGAAAAGAATCAAAACAAAAAGCCAAAGAACTCTGCCATATACATTATCAGTGTTATTATGCTCATAACCGTGCTGGTTATCGCGGTCATAAGTGCCATAGGTACTGCCAACCGTACCGAGGACAAATCAGGCATAGACACAGACGAGGCAGTTATCACAGGTAAAAAGGACACCAAGGACAAGGATACAAAGGCTACAGACAAGACAACCAAGGATAGTGCAGATGCGAAGGACACAAAGGATTCCGAATCAAAGGATACAAAAAAGAATGACGGTACCTCCGAGGTAGCAGCACCGATTGAATTCTGTCTGCCTGTAAACGGATAGATCTCTAAGGACTATTCTATGGATATGCCTGTATTCTCCCTTACTATGAACGACTACCGTACTCACTCAGGGCTTGATATTCAGGCTTCCGTGGGCAGTGCGGTAGCAACCGTAGCCGAGGGCGAGGTGACGAAGAGATATACAGACCCCTTTATGGGTGTATGCATCGAGGTGACCCACGGCGGAGGTCTCGTATCAAAATATATGAATCTGGGTGAGGAATACCCAAAGGATGCCGAGGTGGGCTGTAAGGTATACGGCGGTCAGACCATCGGCTGTATTGGAGAGTCTGCGGCGGTGGAGGCAGCGGATACAAGCCATCTCCATTTTGAGTTACTGCAGGACGGCAAGCACGTTGATCCCCTTGATTATATCAGCTATGAGCCGATGACGGATGAATATAGTGAATAAAGCGATGCTTTATTCAGAAAGAGATAAGAGATAAGAGAAAAGGAAAGAAAACAGTTGCTTTGGCAACTGTTTTCTTTCCTTTTCTTTTCACTTTTCTCTCTTATCTCTTATCTCTTCTCTGTAAAAAGACACAGGTCTTTTTACTTATGCTTCATCCAGGTACTGGGTGCAAGGGTTAAAAGTATAGGGAATATCTCAAGTCTGCCCAAAAGCATTGCTACCGACAGGACTATTTTGCTCAGGATCGAATATGCCGCGTAGTTACCCGATGCGCCTACCATACCGAAGCCGGGGCCGATGTTATTGAAGCAGGCTGTTACCGCCGAGAAGTTAGTTTCCATATCAAAGGGCTCAAAGCTGATGATAAGGAAGATGACAAAGAAGCATATCATATAAACGGCAAAATAGTTGGTAGTACCCGTAAGGGTATCTTCGTCCACCTTTTTGCCTTCAAATTTGACCGTATTTACAGATCTCGGGTGGATAAGCTTTTTTAACTGTACCCTTACAGATTTAAAGAGCAGTATCATACGGGATATCTTAAGTCCGCCTGCCGTTGAGTTGGCGCAGGCACCGACGAACATAAGCACCAGCAATATTCCCTTTGAAAGACTGGGCCATAGGTTAAAGTCCTGCGTGGCGTAGCCCGTGGTAGACATTACCGTTGCCACCTGGAACACGCTGTGTCTCAGAGCCTCACCGAAGCCGTCAAAGAGGGGAAGTATATTAAGCGTTATGACGATAGTGGATGCTGATGCTATCGCCAGATATATCCACGCCTCGGCACAGTGCCCCAGATCTCTGAAACGGCGGCAGAGGGAGAAATAATATACGTTGAAGTTAAGACCGAACAGCAGCATAAATATACCGATGACCCATTGACAGTAGGGACTGTAGGATGCAATGCTATCACCCTTGATACCGAAGCCTCCCGTACCTGCGGTACCAAGAGCGTGAACTATACTGTCAAACAGGGGCATTTTGCCGCATATGAGCATTATAGTTTCAAGGAGAGTCAGTCCGATATATATAAGATAAAGTATCTTTGCGGTATCTTTTAGTCTGGGTACTAATTTACCCATGGTGGGACCGGGCATCTCTGCCTTCAGGATATGGATAGAACGGTCGGAGACTGAGTTTGTCATTGCTACCACAAAGACGAGGATACCCATACCGCCTACCCAGTGGGTAAAGCTTCGCCAAAAGAGGGTACCGTAGCTCATCGCCTCTATACGTTCTCCCGAAAGGATAGAAGCACCCGTGGTGGTAAAGCCGCTGACCGTTTCAAAGAAGGCATCGACATATGATGGGATCTCGCCCGACAGCACGAAGGGTAAAGCACCGAGGGCTGAAAATATCACCCAACTCAGAGCTACTATTATAAAACCCTCACGGGCATATATTGTCTTGTCCCGTGGACGGGATACGGCGGTCAGTAACAGTCCCAGAGAGAGGGATATGGCTATGACCACAAGGAAGGAAAGATAACAGTCCTCTTTGTATATGGCAGAAACCAGAAGGGGAAGCAGCATAAGTGCCGCCTCTATACAGACCAGTCTGCCTGTAAAATACATAATAAGTCTACGGTTCACGCCCTCACCACCTTATTCAAACACGTCGCCCAGAGAGGTTATACGTCTGCCTGCGGCGATAACTATAACGTGGTCATCGGGCAGGATAACGTCCATACCGGATGGGATGATGGTCTTTCTGCCGCGGATAATACCTGCGATAAGGGTGTTGTGACGAAGCTTGAGGTCCTTTAAGGGGATATCAAGATATTCAAAGTCGTTTCTTACGATAAACTCAAGTGCCTCCGCCTTTTCGTCCATCAGGGTGTACAGGGTCTCCATCTCCGCGCCTATAGACATTTCAAGAGCACGGGCGTACTGACAGAGCCGGTCCGAAATTATCTTACGGGGTGAAACTATGGAATCAAGTCCTAAGTTAAGAGCCATCTGACAGAGCTCGGGACGGTTTATCTTGGTTATTATCTGGGGGACGTTCTTGGAGGATGCAAAAATAGAGAGAAGTATATTCTCCTCGTCCATACCGGTAAGCGAAACGAAGGAGTCCATACTGTTAAGCCCCTCCTCAAGAAGCACCTCTCGGGATGCGGGGTCACCTTCTATTACGACCGCCTCGGGCAGCTGCTCGCTGAAGGTAACACAGCGATCGTGGTCCTTATCAATAACCTTGACGTTGGCGCCGATGTTGACCAGCATTTTTGCAAGATAATATGAGGTACGGTTGGCACCTACTATCATTACGTTCTTGGTACGCTTACGCATAAGACCGAGCATCTTGAAGAGCTTTTCACCCTCGGCAGCGGTCGCCGCCATACCGATACGGTCTCCGGAACGAAGAACGAAATTACCGTCGGGGATATATACCTCCTCCCCTCGGCTTACTACGCAGATAAGAAATTTAGCTTTATATTTCTGTCTCAACTCGCTTAATGTCTTGTCCGCAAAGGCGGAGTTCTCACGGAGCTTCAGCTCTATCATTTCAAAGCTTCGGCGGGAAAAGGTCTCGATAGACATAGCACCGGGGAGCTTAAGAATATTAAAAAGCTCCTTTGCACACAGTGACTCGGGATTTATGGACATAGACAGCTCAAGCTGCTGACGCATAAATGAAAGACTTTTGTCATTATATTCGGGATTACGGATACGGGCGATGGTGTGCTTTGCGCCCATCTTCTTTGCAAAAAAACAGGCAAGCATATTTAGCTCGTCCGAGGCTGTGACTGCTGCAAACATCTCGCAGTCATCAACTCCTGCCTCTGACAGCACGTCGCTGTCTGCACCGTTACCGCATATACACATTACATCGTAGATATTGGTCAGCTCGGTTATGGTGGCAGGGTCGCTGTCTATTGCCAGCACCTCGTGTCCCTCGTTTACAAGGTTAGAGAGCATTGCAGTACCTATCTTACCGCAGCCGACGATAATGATCTTCATATTTTTCTCCTTTTATAAGTTTTATAAAGAAATCATTTCACTCATTATACACCCAACATTTGCAATTTGCAATATCAATTTGATTTTGTGGGGAAATTTTGTTATAATATCTGTAACCTTTCTTTATAAAAATCCGATTATATGAGTGAAGGGAGTGAGAATATGGATGACGTAAAAATAGTTGAATTGTATCTTCAGAGGGATGAAAATGCTATCCTGCATACTGCCGAGAAATACGGTAAACGGTTGCAAAGTCTTTCCTTTGGCATAGTAGGCGACCGTCTGACCGCTGAGGAATGTGAAAACGATACATATTCCGAGGCTTGGTGCAGTATACCGCCAAGCAAACCGAAAAATTATTTTTATGCCTTTCTATGCCGTATAGTACGGAATATCTCACTTGACCGATGCCGCCAAAGAACAGCACTTAAACGCAAAGCCCATATAAGCGAATTAAGCCTTGAGCTTGAGAATTGTATTCCCTCACCCGATGACTGCCAGCAGCGTATAGAGGATATGGCTTTTGCCGAAATACTCAATAGATTTCTTGAAGGACTGTCACGTGATAAAAGAAAAATTTTTGTCCGTAGATATTTCTTTCTCGATTCGGTGGAGGATATAGCACGGCGTTTTTCGGTTTCGGAATCCAAGGTCAAGACCACGCTTTTCCGTGTGAGATCAGAGCTGAAAAATTATCTTATAAAGGAGGGTTATGAGCTATGAGAGGAGAAGATTTCTTAGAAAAATTCGGTCTTATAGATGAAAAATTCATTGAGGAAGCAGAAGAAAAGAAAACAAAAAAGAATATAAGAATACCTATATTTATTGCAGCCTGCTTTGTGCTTGTTCTGCTGGTTGCGGCTTTGCCTTTTTTTGAGAAGGACGATCTGCCGGCTGTTGAACATATGGCTGATGATACCGATCTTCCGGAGATCACTTATACTCCGTCACCGGTATATGAAGGTATACCTTACAGCGAGCTTGATATTTCCGATACCGGACTTGACCCCGAGCTTGAGGATGCTAACGGGATTATGATGGCTGATATAGCTCCCTTCTATGAGGAATACATTTTGGATGCTGTGGCGGTGGTAGAGGGCAGAGTTAAGGACGTAAGGATAAAGCATTACGATTTTGCCACAGATTATGATAAATTCAGGGAAGGCGGTAAAACGATATACCGTTGGGACACCGTTATATATGAAATAGAGGTTGAAAAGATATACAAAGGCGAACTTGGCATAAACACTATGATTATCGAGGATACGATACTTTTTGATCAGATGTTTTATCTGAAGGAGGGACACCGATACGTTATTCCCGTTATACAGACAACAGGGGACGTCGGACATGGAATGTGGCAGGGGAACGTCATAGAAGGTTCTGCAAAAAGAGAAAGTATATATCACTCTATCCATCCCTACATTCCGCCTATTGAGCTTACTGAGGACGGATATTATCTTTTCTGTGACAGATGGACTACGCTTGCCTCGTCGGAGAATGCATATAGGGTAACAATGGATGTTCCCTTCGGTGCCGAAAATTCGTATTTCAACGATAAAATGATGCTTATCGACAGCGTAAATTTTGAAAAGCTGCTTGAAGAGATCTTGAACAAATACAATTAAAAATTAAAGCCGTTGCAACAGCAACGGCTTTCTTCCTTAATTTTGCATTTTGCATTTATAAAGTGACTCTCGTCACTTTGTTCACCCTGCCTGTAGAGGGGTCAAGCTCAAACAGTGCTCCGTTGACACGAAGGTCGTTTTCCGCTATCTCAAATTTTGTGGGGAGCTTGGTGGTAAGCTTGTGGATTATACATTCGCTCTTGACACCTAAGATAGAATCGTGAGGACCCGTCATACCGAGGTCGGTTATATAACCTGTTCCCTTGGGCAATACCTGCTCGTCGGCGGTGGGTATATGGGTATGGGTGCCGTATATGACGTTTATCCTGCCGTCAAAGTATCTGGCAAGAGCGTATTTTTCGCTGGTGGTCTCGGCATGGATATCGAGAGTGGCGATATCATAGTTTCCTTCTTCTCTCTTGAGTATACGCTCAACGGTTTCAAAGGGGTCTGCAAGGCTGTCGCCGTAGATAACTCCCATCACGTTCATAACAAGCACACGGTAGCCGTCGGCATCTGCTATGGTATAACCGTTTCCGGGGTTAGCCGAGGGGTAGTTTGCGGGACGGATGATACGCTCGCTTGTATCGAGAAAATCACGGAGATCCTTCTTTTGCCAGATGTGATTTCCTCCGGTTATAACGTCGGCTCCTGCGTCGAGTATTGCTATTGCATCCGCTCTCGTCAGCCCGTTGCCTACGCTTGCGTTCTCGCCGTTGACGAGGGTAAGGGATACCCTCTCTGCGGATACGAAATTACGCAGCTTTTTGCTCATATATTCTATTGCCGCGGGACCTACAACGTCACCTATTGCCAGTATCTTCATCAATTTACCTTTCCGTAAAGATGCGGCTCTCGAAATCGGGAGCCGCACTCGGTTTTTATAGAAAAAATATATAAAACGGAATACCGTATTGTTATCAGTTTAGTTCTATATAAATTATCTATATGAAAAAGCTTGCGCTTTATTTCGCATAATCTACAGCTCTGCTCTCTCGGATGACGTTTATCTTGATCTGTCCGGGATATTCCAGCTCTGCTTCGATCTTCTTTACGATGTCGCGGGCAACCAGAACCATCTGATCGTCGTTGACCTCTTCGGGCTTGACCATAATTCTGATCTCGCGGCCCGCCTGGATGGCGAAGGATTTTTCAACGCCGTCAAAGCTTGTTGCGATCTCTTCAAGCTTCTGCAATCTCTTGATATAGTTTTCAAGATCCTCTCTGCGCGCGCCGGGACGTGCCGCGGAGATGGCGTCTGCCGCCTGTACTATCATAGCAACGATAGTTCTGGGCTCAACGTCGCCGTGATGTGCCTCGATTGCATGGAGCACATCCTTGTTTTCCTTATACTTCTTTGCTATGTCGATACCGAGCTGTACATGGGAGCCCTCAAGCTCGCTGGTAAGAGCCTTACCGATATCGTGGAGCAGACCTGCTCTCTTTGCAAGGGTGCTGTCTACGCCAAGCTCATCTGCGATGATACCTGACAGGAATGCAACCTCAATAGAGTGTGTAAGTACGTTCTGACCGTAGCTGGTACGGTAACGAAGTCTTCCGAGGAGACGTACAAGCTCGGGAGCGATGCCGTGGATACCTGTTTCAAATATCGCCTTGTCGCCTGCCTGCTTGATTGCGGCGTCAACCTCTTTCTTTGCCTTTTCAACCATTTCCTCGATACGGGCGGGATGTATACGTCCGTCGGAAATAAGCTTTTCAAGTGCGATTCTTGCTACTTCTCTTCTTACGGGGTCGAAACAGGAAAGGGTGATAGCCTCGGGGGTGTCGTCGATGATAAGATCGACGCCTGTCATAGTTTCGATGGTTCTGATGTTACGTCCCTCACGGCCGATGATACGACCCTTCATATCGTCGTTGGGGAGTGTTACAACAGATACTGTGGTTTCTGAAACGTGGTCGGCAGCACAGCGCTGGATAGCCAGAGCAACGATCTCTCTCGCCTTCTGGTCAGCCTCGTCCTTAAGCTGGCTTTCGATCTCGACTATCTTCATAGCCGCCTCGTGCTTGGCCTCTTCCTCGATGCGGTTAAGCAGCTCTGCCTTGGCTTCCTGTGCCGTATAACCGGATATCTTCTGGAGAAGCTCAAGCTCGGTTGCCTTCATCTTGTCGAGCTCTTCGCCACGTTCGGTGTTTTCTTTGATCTTTTTGTTCAGTGTCTCTTCTTTCTTGTCGAGATTTTCAAGCTTACGGTCGAGTGTCTCTTCACGGGCTGCCACGCGGTTTTCCATCTTGGAAATTTCCTTACGACGCTCCTTGAGCTCACGCTCTGAGTCGTTCTTCTGCTTGAGGATCTCTTCCTTAGCTTCAAGCAAGGCTTCCTTTTTTTTGGTCTCGGCGAGCTTTTCGCCTTCCTCCACGATCTTCTTAGCCTGTGCTTCCGCTGAGCCTATCTTGGCTTCGGCAACCTTCTTGCGGTATGCCGCGCCTACAAGCACGCCGATAACTAAAGCAACAAGAAATGCAGCGACTACACTGATGATCCAAAGTGTAGGATTCAAAATTGCACCTCCTTATTCAATTTTCTGTTATTGCATAAATTATTAAACGCATGATGCGAACAATACAAAACAATATACATTTCTTATTTTATATTATTTTATATTGTATGTCAAGGGAAATCGTAAAAAAACCGTCACAAATTTGCAACGGTTTGTTGTTAATTATGCTTTTGCGGCTTTCACTATGTCACCTACACCGTTCATAACCACGGTGGGCTTGTAGCCGTAGGTTTTTATGGTCTCCATGGTGGAAACTCCCGAGAGGACCAAAACCGTTGACAGACCGCGCTCAAGACCTGAGATTATATCGGTATCCATACGGTCGCCTACCATTACCGCCTCTGCGGAATGACAGCCTAAGAGCTTTAGACCTGTATGCATCATAAGGGGATTGGGCTTGCCGCAATAGTAAGCCTGTCTGCCGGTTGCCATCTCTATCGGAGCCACAAGAGCTCTGCAGGCAGGGGTTATGCCGTTTTCGATGGGTGCGGAAACATCAGAGTTACAGCCGATAAGCTTTGCACCGCCCATAACTAAATTTACTGCTTTTGTAAGCGTATCAAGGGAGTATGCCTTTCCCTCACCTACTACAACATAGTCGGGGTTGACATCGTTCATGGTGATGCCTGCATCGTAAAGAGCGTTGAAAAGTCCCGCCTCACCTATGGCATAAACCGAGCATCCGGGAGACTGCTCCTTGAGAAACGCTGCCGTTGCAAGGGCGCTTGTATAAAAATGCTTTTCGGGGATATCAAGTCCCAGACGCGCCATCTTCTGCTGAAGCTCCTTGGGCGTCTGCCCCGAGTTGTTGGTGAGGAATAAAAACTCCTTTTTCGCGTCGTGGAGCCAGTTGATAAACTCTGCCACTCCGGGGAGTATTTTATTGCCGTGATATATAACACCGTCCATATCACATATAAAGCCTTTTTTACTCTTAAAATCTATCATAATTATACCTCACTTTCAAAGAAGCTTTTGAATTTCGGGAAACGGACCGAGAGCCTGTTTCAATATTCCGTGCATATTGGCAATAGCAACACCGTAATTGACTATGGGTATGCCTGCCGCCTTTGCCGCAGAGATACGGCGTTTCATTTCCTTTTCGTTGAGCATACAGCCGCCGCAATGGACTATAAGGGCATATTCGGAAAGATCCTCGGGAAATTCACCGCCGGAGGTGAAATGATATTCCGGCTTTACTCCGGAAAAGCTCTCTATCCAGCCCGGCATCTTGACCGTACCTATATCGTTACACTGCCTGTGATGGGTACAGCCCTCGGATATAAGTATTTTATCAGATTTTTTCAGTTTTGACAAGAGGGATGCACCGCGTACCAATTCCTCTAACTCTCCCTTATACCTTGCAAAGAGTATGGAGAAGGATGTAAGAGGGATATTGTCGGGTAAAATTTTCGCTACCTTGCCGAATACCTGTGAATCTGTTATAACGAGCCGAGGCGGGTTTTTCAATGCATCAAGAGTCTGCTTTAATTCCTCGGGCTGACAGACTACGGTAATACAGCCGTGGTCTATTATCTCACGGATAGTATTCTGCTGGGGCAGGATAAGTCTGCCCTTGGGAGCAGACTCGTCTATAGGGGTAACGAGTACGACTATATCTCCCTTTGTAAGCAGATCGGCAACGATGAATTTTTCCTCGGTCTTGGGATTCAGAGCTGCTATCTTTTCTTTAAGCTCGTTTACTCCCTCACCTGTCAAAGCAGAAACGCAGATCTCATTGTCCTTGGTTTCTTTTTTGACGATATCACACTTGTTATATGCAATTATATAAGGTAGCTTTGCTTCCTCAAAGTAAGAAATAAGCTGTTTGTCAAAGTCGGATAATTCCTTTGTCGCATCCGTAACAAGTACGGCAATATCCGTTTTTGCAAGCACCTGTCTTGCCTTTTTAACGCGAAGCGCACCCAGATCTCCCTCATCATCAATACCGGGGGTGTCGATAATGACTACGGGACCTAAGGGAAGCAGCTCCATAGCCTTTGTGACGGGGTCGGTGGTAGTACCCTTTACGTCGGATACCACCGAAAGTGACTGTCCCGTTACTGCGTTGACAAGACTTGATTTACCCGCATTTCTCATTCCGAAAAAGCCTATATGAACTCTTTCGGAGTTAGGTGTATTATTTAAACTCATAATTAAAACCTGAAATCGCGTCTGTTTGAATTTTTGATCTCTTCTATATTTTTCTTTGCTATCTCCTTGACCTTGGGAGCGGTGATCTTTTCAAGCTCGCGCTCGATAAGCTCGTAGCCTACCTTCTTGGTCTCCTCGCTTGCGTAGTCTACAAGGTACTCGGTCAACGTCATAAGAGCGTTGGGGTGACAGCAGTTGATTATCTGTCCCGACTTACACAGGCTCATAAAGCGGTCGCCTGTTCTGCCCTCGCGGTAGCATGCTGTACAGAAGGAGGGAATATGTCCGTTCTCCATAAGCCAACGAACAACCTCGTCAAGAGTTCTCTGGTCGGATACGTCAAACTGCTCGGTATCGGTGGGTCTTACCTCCTCGGTATATCCGCCCACAGAGGTACGGCTGCCGCCGCTTACCTGGCTGATGCCTCGGTGTAAGAGCTTTGTTCTTACCGCCTCGGTCTCACGGGTGGAGATGATCATACCGGTATAGGGAACAGCCAGTCTGATACAAGCGGTGATCTTTTCAAATATATCGTCGGATATAGAGTTGTCAAAGGCATCGGGGTCGATGTCGTCGGCATGCTTGATACGGGGAACGCTGATAGTATGAGGACCTACGCCGTGTACAGCCTCAAGATGCTCTGCGTGCATCAAAAGTCCCGCAAACTCGTACTTGTAAAGCTCAAGTCCGAAGAGAACTCCCAGTCCCACATCATCTATACCTCCCTCCATAGCTCTGTCCATAGCCTCGGTGTGATATTCGTAGTTATGCTTGGGTCCGGTGGGATGGAGCTTTAAGTAGCTTTCCTTATGGTAGGTCTCCTGGAAGAGGATATATGTACCGATACCTGCATCCTTTAATTTACGGTAGTTTTCTACGGTGGTTGCCGCAATGTTTACATTGACGCGGCGGATGGCACCGTTCTTATGGTTTACCGAGTAGATGGTGTTGATACACTCAAGGATATACTCGATGGGGTTGTTTACAGGGTCCTCGCCTGCCTCGATAGCCAATCTCTTGTGACCCATGTCCTGCAGAGCGATGACTTCTGCCTTTACCTCCTCCTGAGTCAGCTTCTTACGGCAGATATGCTTGTTCTGATAGTGGTAGGGGCAGTATACGCAGCCGTTGACACAGTAGTTGGACAGGTACAGAGGTGCGAACATTACGATACGGTTACCGTAGAATGCAAGCTTGATCTCCTCCGCTATCTTATATATCTCCTCTATCTTTTCGGGGATATCGCAGGCAAGAAGTACGGACGCCTCACGGTGGGTAAGTCCCGCGCAGGTAACACCGTTGCCGTTCTTCTTGGGTCTTGCCTTTTCAAGGATAGCGTCGATAAGCTCGATGTTATTTTTGTTTTCCTCGGCGTACTTCAAGGTTTCAAGAATTTCGCCGTCGTTTATAAATTCTTCTGCTTTTAATGATTTAGGGTTATAGATTGCCATGGTTTTACTCCTTTATTACGTCGCCTCGTTCGGTTACTATCTTGTAACCGATGGAGGACATAAGCTCTTTTAATTTATTTAGTTCCCTTGCCGACTCGGCTCCCGAGTGGAGCTTGTTGTCGTAGAGGGTGTATTTTGATTTTGCGTCCTCGGGGCTTAAGTTCGGCATGACCACATTTGCGCCCGAGAGTATTCCCATCTGTCTGCCATCGGGATGTATCGTGCCGAGAGCTGTTGTAGAGGGGAGAAGAATATGAGGATGGATAAGTCTTACTATTGATAAGAGATAGCAGGTCAGTTCAAGGCTACCGCTTTTTTCATCCTTAAAGGGTGTGTCACGGTGGGATATAAAAGGTCCTATACCGCACATATCGGGAGAAAACTCCTCGATAAATTTAAGATCCTTTGCTATATGACCGTATGTTTGATAGGGTGAGCCTACCATAAATCCGCAGCCTACCTGATAGCCGAGAGATTTTAAATCGTCAAGACACCTCATTCTGTTTTCAAGGGTTAATTCCTCGGGATGAAGCATCGAATAATGCTCGGGATCTGCCGTTTCGTGACGGAGCAGATATCTGTCGGCACCTGCTTCCTTTAATGCCTTGTAGCTTTCATAGCTTCGTTCTCCCATTGAGAGAGTGACTGCTGCTTCGGGATATCGTTTTTTTATTTCTTTTACTATATCGCAGAGGACCTCGTCTGTGAAAAATCCGTCCTCGCCACCCTGCAGAACAAAGGTCTTGTAGCCTATACGGTTACCCTCTTCACAGCAGGATAAAATCTCTTCCTTTGTGAGGCGGTAACGCTGACAAGCCTTGTTTGACCGCCGTATACCGCAGTAGAGACAATCGTTTTTGCAGATATTGGTTATCTCAATAAGCCCTCGGACGAATATTTTGTTTCCGTAGACCTCGTTTGCCCTCTGCCGTGCAAGAGAGGCTAATTTTTCGGCATATTCCTCTGTACGGTTGGATATCAGATATTCGTATTCGTCTAAACTGAGACTTCTTGTATTATATAATTTTTCTATTAATTTAATCATCTGTTATTACACTTGAGTAAGCGGTCTTGACACTGACTCCCCTGAGCTTACCTATCTTGCCCGACAGAGCGGAGATGGAGTCCTGGGGTGCATCTAAAGCCACGCTTATTATACTTATTCCTTTTTCTTTGTAGGGAACACCCATTCTGCCGATGATATATTCTCCGTATTCGGAAAGTATGGAATTAAGGGCATCGGCAGATTCCCTTGCCTCTACTATTATGCTCATTACTGCTACTCTTGACATGGATACCTCCGTAGGAATGCAGAGTGCAGAATGCAGAATGCAGAATTAATGGTGATTTTTGTTCTTTGGAACAAAAATCTTCCTTCAATTTAAATTCCGTTTTCCGAATTCTACACGGATTTCATATTCCGTAATAACAAAAAATCGCACACCGAAAGGTGCACGAAAATACAGTTATCCCATATATAATATGTTATATTGATTACGGCACCTTTTAACTCAGAATAATCTTTGCTATTAGGAACTATCTATATCTTATCATATTGTCATAAATTTGTCAACTGAAATCTATTGACAAACCAAAACAGCTATGCTATACTACATTTAACATTTAAGCTAAATGTTAAAGGAGGCAATATGGGAATACAGAATACTCTTAAAGCCTTGTCAGACCCTACCCGCCGCGAGATACTGAATCTTCTAAAAAAGGGCAGGCTGTCGGCAGGGGAAATAGTAGAAAAATTTCCGGTAACCGGAGCAAGCATATCAAGGCATCTGTCGGTATTAAAGGATGCTGACCTTATACGTGATAAGCGTGAGGGAAAATTCATTTATTACGAGCTTAACACCTCCGTCCTTGAGGAGATAATGCTCTGGATAGGTGATCTGAAAGGAGATAATAATGAAATTCAATAAGGTTTTATTAATCGTTACGTCGATACTTATTTTATTGCCGATACTTGTAGGTGCTCTGACATGGGATATCCTGCCCGAGCAGATGGCTACCCATTGGGGAACTGACGGCACGGTAAACGATTGGAGCTCCAGAGCCTTTGCGGTATTCGGACTTCCGATGATCTTACTTGTTGTACATTGGATATGTATCATTATAACCGCGGCAGACCACAGAAAATCAGAACAGAACAAAAAGGCATATAACATGGTGCTTTTTATAATTCCTTTGGTATCTTGGTTCTGTAACGGCTTGATGTATACTACGGCATTTGGCGTTGAACTTGATATGATGTCGCTTATATTCGGACTTTTCGGTGTGATGTTTATCGTTATAGGCAACTATATGCCCAAGATAAGTCAGAATCATACCCTCGGTATCAAAATGAGCTGGACCCTTGAAAGCGAGGAAAACTGGAACGCCACCCACCGTGTTGCGGGTAAGGTCTGGTTCGTTGCAGGTCTTATCTCGCTTATATGCGTGTTTATCCCCTATAAGATATCTGCGTTCATTATGCCGGTGCTTTTAGTTGCGGCAATAGCCATACCCATAGTATATTCTTATAAATTCCACCTAAAGGAAAAGAAGGAAGGAAAGACCTTTATGAAAAATAAAAAGCTCAAAAAATATTATGTCATCAGCGGTATTATCGTAGGTGTGATATTTGCAGTGCTTATGTTCATTATGTTTACGGGTGAGATAGAGATAAGCTATACCGACGACGGCTTTATCGTAGATTCTATGTACACAAACCCCTATACCGTAAAGTATACCGACATCGGCGGTACCCAGTACAGCGAGGAGTATATAGACGGACACAAGGTCTACGGCTTCAATTCCGCAAAGCTTATGATGGGTATCTTTGAAAACGACAAGTACGGTAAATATCAGCGTTTCACCTATACCGGTAACAACGGATTTATAATTATAGAGACTATGGATGAAAAATACATCATCCTCGGCGGAAAAAACCTTGGCGCAACAAGAGAGCTTTTTGATGAGCTTACGGAAAAAATAGCAGGATAAAAAACACGGTGCAGATTTTCTGCACCGTGTTTTTAACTACATTGAAGGGATCAAGGTCTTATAAAGCTCGTAAAATTCTGTATTCGTAACAAGAACTATCTCGTCCTCGTTTGCCTTCATCATTTTCACAAGAGTTTCAAAATCGTCGTAGCTGTCGTATGCGTCAAGCTCGAAGCTGTGACCCCATACGTAGAAGAGACAGTCGTCCTCTGCTTCCATTGTGATAAAGTCGTATGCAAGGTCAAACAGCTTGCCGTCGGATATACCGCAGGTAGGCATCCACTTCATAAACTGTGTGGGGAGAGCATAATCGTAGGTGGGGGTCGTACCTCTTGCAAAGCGGATATCGGTCTTATCAAGGATAATATCTATTGTAGTGTCAGTGTACTCGGTGTCACCGCCGGGCCAAGCCATACCTACGGGAGAGATTCCTGTTATTCCGGCAATATCATCGGCGTTGCCCTGTACCTCCTCAACCACCTTGATGGGTGTTGAGTCATATATCTTGAGAGAGGGGTGTGTTCTTGTATGTACAAGAACATCGTAGCCGTCGTAGATTCCGCTTTCCAGCTCTTCCTTTGTAAATCTCAGGTGAGATACTCCGGGAAGCCCAAGACCGGTAAGATCCCACTTTGCTCCGTAGAGACCCTCGGTGTTGATGTTCCAGCTGATACAGTCAACATCGTACTTCTTTAAGATCTCTATCATACGAAGGTCCTGCTGTGTGCCGTCGTCAAAGCTCAGGGTAAAATACTTTTTGGGCTGGAGGAATCTCATAAGAATGGAAGCAAGCTGTGCTCTCGTAGCATTGCCGTTGGGGTCAAGGGTGGTTGAATTCATACCTGTGATAATTCCCTTGCCGTATGCCCACTTCATTGCATCAACTGCATAGGAATCAAGCTTATTCAGATCAGCAAATACCGAGATATCGCCCTCTGCGGTGGTGTCCTTGCCTGCGTACTTTGCATATCTGTAGAGGATAGCCGCCATCTGCTCACGGGTCAGCTTATCGTTGGGAGCATACTTGTCTGTAGACTTACCCGCAACGATACCGTTACTGCTTGCCCAGGCAACCGCCTTGTCAAAATAGTGACTTGACTTTACGTCAGAGAAATTATGGCTAAAGCCCTCGGGACTGCCCTCAAATCTCCAGAGAACGGATACCAGCATTGCGCGGTTGGTGGCAACGTTGGGACCGAAGGCAGTGTCGGTCATACCCGACATCATACCCTTGCCGAAGGCATATTCTACTGCGGAATAGTACCAGTGATTTTCCTTAACGTCGGCAAATGCCATACCGCTTGTCTCGGGGGTTTTGTTGATGGTGAAGCTGTCTACCACACTCATATCAGAGGTGCGGTAGACCGTCATTTCAAAGCTGTCATCATCCACATTTACCTTGGTAACGTTGGGGATGTCCTCCTGCACGGTCACGGCCGCAAAGGAGGGGGTATCACCCTCGATCTGATCGTACTTACAGCCCGAGCCGGTATTGTTGGTAATATAAAGTGTACCGTCGGGATCGGTGATTGAAGTATAGTTTTCGCCGTAAAGAGCCTTGTCCTTTACCGCCTTGTCACCCTTCATAATATAGGAGCGGGTGTAGAGGTGCTCGTGACCTGCAAACGCCGCGTCTATATCAAGCGTGTCGCACATCTCTATCAGAGCCTTTCCTCTGATACTTGTATTGCTGTCCTTAAGCTCACCTGTGGTGTATACGGTATGGTGGAACACAAGGAATCTCCAGTCCGCATCCATGTTGAGCGCTATAGCCTGCTTTGCAAAGGCAAGATGCTCGTCATTCTTTGTGGAGTTGGTGTTGAGCATAATGAAGAGAGCGTTGTTATATCTGAACCAGCTGTCACCGCCGGCATTGGTAACACCGTGCTCATCCGAAACGTTGGGAGAGTTGAAGTGCAGAGAGTGCAGGGGAGCATTTGTGTCGTGGTTGCCGATGGTGGGAGCAACGGGTATAGAGGAAAGCTCCTCATGCTCGATAAAGCCCTCGTACTGGCTCTCGTTGTCGGCATCCTTTACCTGGTCGCCGGTGGTAAGGATGAAGTCTGTGCCGTCAAAGGCATCGTTGTTTTCAATTATATCAAGGGTCTTTGCCCAACCCTCGGTGTCATGGTCTATACCGCCCGCGCCTATCTGAACGTCGCTTACCATAGCAAAGCCGAATTCGTCGGCATCACCGGTAGTAAAAAACTTTGTTTCGGAGCTGTAGTCACCGTTGACAAGGTAATACTCGTAATCTGTAGACGGCTTAAGTCCCTTAAGAGTCGCCTTGTAGCTGTAGTAGCCCTCGCCCTCGTCGGCTATTTCGCAGACGGCATCAGCTACTATCTCTGTTTCGGGGTCTACGGGGACGGTCATGGGAGACTCGTAACAGAAGACCTTAGCCTCACCCTCAACGTCGGCATACCAGGCGATACCCATTTCGGTCTCGTTTGTACCGGGTGTCAGAGAGACATAGCCCTGCCATATGCCGTCAACGGCATATACGGGTAATGCCGAGAAGAGCATTACGCAAACTATAAGTAAAGAAATTATACGATTTTTCATAGGAACGCTCCTTTGATTTGATGATTATATTTTAACAGATAATATTGCCCTCGTCAAGTTTTCCAAAAATTTTGCAATGATTTTTAAGTATAAATATGTTATCATATCTGCGGAGGTAACAGATATGAAAGAAAGATATATACTTAACCCCTTAAGCCGTAAGATACTTCATATAGGTATGATAGTTTCTGTATTGGCATATTTTTTCGTACTTCTTGATATTTATCATACAATAAATAACGGAGTTATCATTATGAGCAATGTATACTCCATGATAGAGCATGTAAGCATGACACTTTTTCTTTGTGTGGCGGCATCGCTTATTCTCGATATACACATAAAAACAGAAAAATAGTATAATGTAGTGTGGAAAAAATTGTCGTGCGTTTATGTGCGTCAATCTTTTCCGCTGATGATTAAAACACTTCCGTACGTGGGAAATATAAGAATGTAAAGCGGCTCGGCAGAGCCGTGCTTTAAACAAGAAAACGGAGTGTGAAAAAAGTGAATGTTAAACGAGGAGACATCTTTTATGCGGACTTAAGTCCCGTGGTGGGAAGCGAGCAAGGGGGACTGAGACCCGTACTTATCGTTCAGAACGACGTAGGCAACCGTCACAGTCCTACCGTCATTGCGGCAGCCATAACCAGCCGTATGACAAAGAGCCGTCTGCCTACCCATATAGATGTGAGATGCTCTGTAGGGGGAACTGACGCGGGGCTTGCCTGCGACTCGGTGATATTGCTTGAGCAGATACGGACCATAGACAAAACGAGACTTAAGGAAAAGATGGGTCATCTTGACGAGTCCACCATGTCGAGGGTCAACCGTGCAATAAGCGTCAGCTTCGGACTTGGAACACAGACCGCTGTGGATACACCGCCTATGGTGATGGCATGATCAGTGTCCGAAAGGACACTGATCAATTTTCGGCATCCTTGGATGCCGAAAATCTCGTTAAATTGTATTGGGTAATATGCCACTTGACATAATACCGCTCCTATGCTATAATATCAATAGAAAAAGGCTACCGGCAGACGGTTAGCCCCAAAAATGAGTTAAAGAATTAACCGCATCTTTTTGGACGAAGGGCGGTTATTTCTTTTTTATTGCAATGATTGAATAAAAGACGATAATTAAAATCAGAGCTATGTATTCCATTGGCAACACCCCCTTGCAGGGGCAAGACTTAACCGCCTACCGTTTGTGGTAGCCTTGGTCTGAAAAACAGACCGTAGGCATTATAACACAAGATCCCTTATATTTCAACACTTTTATAAAATACAGTGAAAAAGTATTGTATTTCCGTAAAAATATGTTACAATATACCTATCATCTATTGAGGAGAGAGAAATGAACAAGGACACTAAAAAAATTCAGGAAATGCTTGACAAAAGAGGAGACGTTTACATCCCCGACGGAACATATATTATCGATCAGCCTCTTATCATACATAACGATACTCATTTAAAGGTTGCAAAGAATGCAGTGCTTCGTCTTGCCGACAATGCTAACTGTGAGATCATAATGAACGACGAGATAGATGCAGGCGGATATAACGAAAACATTACCGTAGAGGGCGGCACATGGGACGGTAACAACTTAAATCAGACCCGATATGACCTCAAGGGCGAGTGGCCCGACGGCTTCTACCGTGACAGATATTTCGGTGTATTTATGCGCTTTATCGGTGTACGCAATCTCCGTGTATGCAATCTCACCGTCAAGGACCCCAACGCTTACTGTATGCAGATAGCCCGTGTTCACCATTTTACCGTGGAGAATATTTATATTGACGAAAATATGGAGTTCGGCTGGACGGACGGTATCCACGTAAACGGCCCCGCAAAGGACGGACTTATCCGTAATATAAGAGGTGCCACCAACGACGATATGGTTGCCCTCAATACCGACGACTGCTACGAGACCGAGATATCCTGCGGTAACATCGAGGACGTATGTGTTGACGGCCTCTATGCAGAGGGCGGTTATACGGGTGTAAGACTTCTCTCCTGCGGACATACACTTCACAATGTACAGATCAGAAATATCTTCGGTGACTACCGCTACTATGTTGTGGGCTTTACTCATCACAACGTTCATCCCGGAGGATACAATCTTATCGACAATGTTACCATTGACGGCATCTTTGCACGTAAGACCTTCCCAAAGGACGATTATCCTGTAGTTTATTTTGCCAAGGGAACTCACACAACACGAGCTACCCTTCGTAACATCCACCGTGTAGAGAATAACTCTACTATGGCAAGTAACGTTAAGATCGAGGCGGGTGCAACCGTAGACCGCCTTGTTATCGACGATATGACCCTTCGCTACAACGATGGCTCGGGTCCGGATATGATAGTCAATGACGGAGAAGTTAAGGAATTTAAGTTAAGATAAACCAAAAGCACTTGCTGCGGCAAGTGCTTCAGCGTGTCGATAAACCTATCGACACGCTGACAGACTTCGAAAAAGGAAGGTAGGTTTTCGTGAAAAGGGTCCGTAAGCGTACTAAGTACGGTAGTGACCCTTTTCGCGGAAAAGTGTGAAAAAGTGGCGGAAACTCGATGTTTTCGCCACTTTTGAATACTTATTAATTGTATTGGGTGATATAGTTTAATATAAATATTTGCTCGTTGATTGGAGCAATTTTCTTTATAATAATTTATTTTCACACGTCCGACCGACTTTTTCGACAGTTTGAAGCACTTGCTGCGGCAAGTGCTTTTACTTATATCTCCACAAGTTTTTTATCTGTCCCGATATATCTTCAAATTCCCAAAGCTTTTTGGAGTTTGCGATAGAGTTGGGGTCGTTTATTTTTATTTTGCCGTTCTCTACTCCCGAAAGAAGGATAAAATGTCCGTTTTCGGTAAAATCCCCCGGTCCCATAGCGCATATTATCGGCTCGCCCGATTCAAGACAGCGTATGACCGTGTTTTTATCTAAAGGAAGCTCCTTTGAATCAAGTCCAAGCTCTTCGGCAAAGATCGTCATAACAGACCAATCGCTGCCCACACCCTCAACGTAATAGCCCTCTGCCTCAGCTCTGTTTGCTATATAAAGAGGGTCAAGACTTGTGTCATTCGTGAGATATAACGAGACCATGGACAGACAGGTAGGCGCACAGCCGGTAAAGGCTATCATGCCGTCGCCGTATTTCTCATAACCCCAGCGCTTATCCCATTGGAGCAAAAGAGGTGGGGTGTCTGTATTTTTATATTCGGACAGGTCTATATCGTGAGCTATCTCCTTTTCCTCGGAATAGCTTAATACAAAATCCTCTGTCTCGGGGTTTTTTCGAAGCATTTCCACAAGCTCGGGAGGAAGCTGAGAAAGAGAGATACCCTTGTCCTTTATGTAATCCCTGACGGGGTCGCCCTTGCAGCTTGTAAAAATATAAACTGCCAAAAGCAGGATCGCCAAAAGCAGGGTAAGCGAACGGATAAAGGAGCTTGTACCGTTTGAATTCATAAAATCACCTCTCTGTTTCTATTGTACATAATATTACAGGGAGGTGCTTTAAATTCGGCTTACAAAAATCTTACGATTTTATTAAGGGAAAGCTTACGATAAAATCTGTACGGCAGTCCTTGCTTGTAACCGAAATGCTTCCGCCGTGAAGCTCGGTTATCTGCTTGGCGATAGCCAGTCCCAGTCCCGCACCGCCCGTTTCGGAGTGACGGGAGCTGTCAAGCCGTACGAATTTATCAAAGATATGCTCTAACTTTTCCTTGGGGATCTCGTCACTTTGGTTACGGATTCGTATTACGGCATAGCCCTTGTCCTTTATGGCGGCTATGTCAACGGGAGTGTTTTCGTAGCCGTAGCTGACCGCGTTGCGGAGCAGATTATCAAAAACTCTCGCTAACTTGTCCGCATCACCGTATATCCGTATATCCGAGGGGATGTTACAGCTTACCGTCATGCCCTTTGCCTCGGACATGGGGTAAAACTCGCTTACGAGCTGTAGCAGTAATACCGAGAGGTTTATATTGCTTTTCTGCAGGGGAACAGACTGGAGGTTGAGCCTCGTTATCTCAAAAAACTCGTTGATAAGCTGTTCAAGGCGGTATGCCTTTTCAAGGGCGATACCGGTATATTTTGCCCTGTATTCACAGGGAAGCTCGGGAGCCTCCTCCAAAAGAGAAAGATATCCTATGACCGAGGTCAGAGGGGTTTTAAGGTCGTGGGCAAGATATACGATAAGGTCGTTTTTCTGCTGCTCGGCAAAGCTCCTTGCCTGTTCGTTGGCGGTTATACTTTGCTTTAATTCTTTGATCTTATTACCCAATGGCTTTAATTCCTCGGGATATTTTACGTCCTCGCGGTCAAGAGCGGTATTCGCTTTTTTTATTATCTTGTCTGCGCGCAGGGCATTGGATATTGCAATTATCACGACACCGACAGCATAAACTATCGTCGCTGCACTTGTAGTATTGGGGTAAAAAAGATTGAATAATACCCGTGGCATATAAGCATCAAGATAGTCGACCGCTACTCCGTTAAATACGTAATCAAGTGTCAGAATAATGGCAAGATATGCGGTGGTGTAGATAATAAGCTGTAAAAAAATACGCTTGGTAAGAGTTTTTCTGCTCATATTTTATACCCTACTCCCCATACCGTCTTGATGAATTTCGGCTTTCCTGCCGGCTCCTTCAGTTTTTCACGTATACGGCGGATATGAACCATAACGGTATTGTTACTGTCAAGGTATTTTTCGCCCCAAACCTTTTCAAATATTTCTTCGCTTGAGACCACCTTGCCTTTGTTTTCGCAGAGAAGCCAAAGGATCTTGAACTCTGTAGGAGTAAGGGATATCTCCTCGTCGTAAAGGGTACACAGATGGGTCTCGGAGTTGAGCATCAGCCCGCCTGCATCATAAACCGCGGTCGTGTCGGTGCTGTTGTACTGCTTGTATCTGCGAAGCTGTGCCTTGACGCGTGCAACTAACTCCAAGGGGTTAAAGGGCTTTGTCATATAGTCGTCCGCGCCTACAGAAAGTCCGGTTATCTTATCTATATCCTCTACCTTTGCGGTGAGCATTATTATGGGATAATTGTATTTTTCCCTTATATGTCCCGTCAGGGCAAAGCCGTCGGGCGGGGGCATCATAACGTCTATCACGGCAAGGTCGGGAATTATCTCTGCGCTGTCTATAAATTTCTGTGCCTCGACTGAGGAATAGAACTTATATACCGTGTGATCCTCGTTTGTCAGTATCAGAGACACAAGGTCAGCTATAGCTCTTTCGTCATCAACAACTAAGATGTTCATAAGCTTCTCCTGTCAAAATTTCTACAGGGTAATTATAGCATATCATACAACAGAGGTAAAGTATGAAAATCTTAAGATTTTCTTAAAGGGTTATACTGTTTCGCATAATATTTACCTATTTTCAATTTCCGGAGGTCTGCTGTGGGTATTATATATAAGACTTAATATTGCTCTGCCGTCAGTTGTTTGAGGTGTTACAAATATGTTGTCTGCCATTATCATTGCAGTAATCAAATGGCTGAAATAACCTACCGTGTCAAAATAAAAATCGGCTATTATGCAAATATCGGTCTCTGTAACGTCAAGATCTATTTCAAAATCTTCAGAAAATTCTCTTACAAGCTGAATAAATCTATGCTTTGATTTATTTCTGCCCTCGATGGGTTTGTACCCCCCTTTGTTTATCGGGTCGTTGATACGGTCCAAGCAGCTTTTGATTTTCTCTTCTGTTATTTCAGTTACCGCACCGGCAAGTAATTCGTCTACAGCTTGAAAATCTATCTTGGGGTATCTTAACGAGATTAATAGTTTTTCGGTCATAATCACTCTCCTATGTGTAACTAATTACACAAGACTTTTTACATCTTATATTTCTATTATAACTTTTATATACTATATTTGTCAATCTTTTTTGCGAGGAAGATATATGAGTTACGGAAAGATAAGAATTAAATTAGACGAGCTTATCAAGCAAAAGGGTATCAGTAAAAACAGATTAAGCCATAAAGCTGAAATGCAGAGAACACAGCTCAATAATTATTGTAATAATAAAATCACAAGGTTGGATACAGACGTACTTGCAAGATTATGTACTGCACTCGATTGCAGAATTGAGGACCTTTTGGAATTTGTTCCGGAAGATGAATAAGATGTATCAGAGACTTCGTGATTTGAGAAGTGATAAAGATATGAACCAAACCGAAATTGCAGAGGTGTTGGGAATGTCTCAAACCGGTTATTCAAAATACGAAACAGGTGAAAATGATATACCTACTGACGTGTTGATAAAGCTTGCAGATTTTTACGAAACATCAACCGATTATATTTTAGGACGAACTAACAGAAAAGAGTTCAAGAGATAAGACCGCACAAAATTTTGTGCGGTCTTGTGATTTTTGAATATTCGTTATAGCGATATTTTTGCCTTCGGCAAAAGCGATATGTTTACAGACAAACGCGATATATCCTGCTTTGCAGGATGCGATATATGCTCACTTTGTTCGCATGCGAAAAGGTAGATATAAATCCCGCAAGGGATTTATATCGCAAAAGGTGTCCCGAAGGACACCTTTCAAATTTTCATAGTCAGAGAAATTCTTCCCTTTTTCTTGTCTACAGCCAGCACCTTTACCTGTACGTTATCGCCGACCGAGAGTACCTGGCTGGGATGCTTGATGAACTTGTTTGATATCTCGGATATATGCACCAAACCGTCCTGATGAACGCCGATATCAACGAATGCTCCGAAGTCTATTACGTTTCGTACAACGCCGTTCATAAGCATACCTGCTTCAAGATCCTCAAGACTTAATACGTCCTCACGGAGCTGGGGCTGGGGAAGGCTGTCACGCACGTCTCTGCCCGGCTTTTCAAGCTCGCCCACGATATCCATAAGTGTAGGCTCACCACATTCAAGCTCGGCTGCCACCTTGGCTATACCCTGACCGCGTACTTCTTCGCCTAAGTTGCCAAGACGGCTTGCCTTGACGTCCTCCTTGGTGTAGCCGAATTTCTCAATAAGCTTCTTTGCGATATCGTAGGACTCGGGGTGAACGCCCGTGTTGTCGAGAATTTCAGAGGAGCCGGAAACACGAAGGAATCCTGCACACTGCTGATAAGCCTTTGCGCCTATCTTGGGCACCTTAAGTATCTGGGAACGCTTGGTGAACTCGCCGTTTTCCTCGCGGTATTTTACAATGTTTTTAGCAGTTGTGGTGTTGATACCCGCAATATAAGAAAGCAGAGAATATGAAGCGGTGTTTACATCTACACCGACCGAGTTTACACAGTCCTCGACTACACCGCCGAGAGCCTCGTCAAGACGTGCAGGCTTCATATCGTGCTGATACTGACCTACGCCGATAGCCTTGGGGTCTATCTTAACAAGCTCGGCAAGGGGATTCTGTAATCTTCTTGCAATAGAAACGGCACTACGCTGTGTTACGTCAAAGTCGGGGAATTCCTCTGTACCTGCCTTGGATGCGGAGTAGACCGAAGCACCCGCTTCGCTTACCATAGCATACTGAACTCTGCCGGGAAGCTCGCGGAGCAGTCCTGCAATGAAAATTTCGCTTTCCTTTGAAGCAGTACCGTTACCGATGGCGATTATCTCAACACCGTGAGCCTCTACAAGTCGTTTAACGATGCGCTTGGATTCCTCGATACGTTCCTGGGGCTTTGTGGGGTAGATAACTGCTGTGTCAAGCACCTTACCTGTTTTGTCAACTACCGCAAGCTTACAGCCTGTACGGTATCCGGGGTCAAATCCGAGAGCGGTCTTACCCTTTACGGGAGGCTGCATAAGAAGGTTTTTAAGATTTTCCGAGAAGAGCTTTATTGCGCCCTCGCTTGCCGCATCGAAAAGGTCGCTTCTTATCTCGCGCTCGATAGAGGGAGCAATAAGTCGCTCATAGCTGTCAATAGTTGCCTTTGCCATATAAGTGGTGGACTCACGGTCCATAAATATGCCTATCTCTTTGAAAAGATAGTTGAGTATAGCGTCCTTTGCTATCTCTACCTTTACCTTTAAGATATCTTCCTTTTCACCGCGATTGATGGCAAGAACACGGTGACCGGGAATTTTTTTAATGGGCTCTGTGTGGTCGTAGTACATATCGTATACCGTGCTTTCCTCGGTGTCGGCAGAGGTTGTTATATGACCGAAATCAAAGGTGATAGCACGAATTTCTTTACGGTATTCGGCATTGTCGGATATATCCTCGGCTATGATGTCCATAGCACCCTGAAGTGCCTCGGTATAGTCTGCCACACCCTTTTCTTCATCCACAAAGGTGGCAGCCGTATCAATAATAGGCTCGTCATAGTGTTCACGCTGTTCAAATATAAGGCTCGCCAGAGGCTCAAGACCCTTTTCGCGGGCAACGCTTGCTCTGGTCTTGCGCTTTTGCTTAAAGGGACGGTAGATATCCTCGATCTCGGTGAGGGTTACAGCTGCATCAAGAGCAGCGCTTATCTCATCGGTTAGCTTGCCCTGCTCGGCTATAGTCTCTCTTACCTTTTCACGTCTTTCTTCAAGGGAACGAAGGTAATTAAGTCTGTCGTAGAGGTCACGAAGCACGGTATCGTCAAGAGAGCCGGTTACCTCCTTACGGTATCTGGCGATAAAGGGAATGGTGTTTCCTTCGTCGATAAGAGCCACCGTTGCCTCCAATCTTTTCATAGGTATTGATAATTCGGTTGATAATGTTTGTAAGATGTCCATTTATTTATCCTTTCATTGTAGGTTCACTATGTCGTAAAGATCGAAAAGCAAAAGGTCGGCATTTTCTTTGCTTTCTTTGGTTATTTTTTCATCAAATCCGGATATTGAGAATAATGCATAATATAACTTTGCCTTGTTCTTGAGTTCGGAGAGCTTCGCTTTCGTATCAAGGTATTCGGAATATGCGAAGGGAGCATTTTTAAACTTGCATTCACCTATAAGATATTCTGTGTTGTTACGGCTGATACAGAGGATATCTATTTCGCTTTCAGCACTTCTTACTTTTATAGGATCGTTTATATCACGTACAGTTGTCTTGCCTGTCCAACGTCCGATTTTGGCATATCGGAAGGGTAAACGGTTTTTCTTTTGAAGCTCCTTAACAAAATCCTTGCATATATCCTCAAAAACTAAGGAAGCGAAATTTTGCATTGTAGGCTTGACGGCGTATTCATAGACTCCGTCAACATCTCCGTCTTCGAGCTGTGAATAATTAGAAAATCCAAATGTATACCAGAATCTGAAAAAATTATCGGTCAGCTTATAGGTTCCTCTGTTCGAGTTTGCCTTTTCCTTTGTTTTTGTATCAACAGAAAACTCTCTTTCTATAATGCCTAATTCGATAAGATTTCGCAAATATACGCTGGTTTTTGACGTGTCGTCGATAAGTGATTTTTGACTTATGTCGTTGAGTCTTGTATTTCCCAGAGCTACAGCTTCAATTATGGAATTATATATAGGAGTCTCTCTTAATTCCTGGTGCAGAAGAAATTCCACCTCACTGTAGAGAACACAACCCTTGGTCAGTATATTCTTTTTTATATTTGCTTCAAGTGAAATGTCGGGGTCAAACTGCCTGAGATAATGGGGAATTCCTCCCAGCACACAGTAGGCAAGTATTTTGTCTCGCTCCGAATAATCGGGGAAGAATTTAACGGCATCATAAAAACCCATTTCCGACATTTTATATATACCGGTCGCTCTGCCGTAGAGAGGATTTTTTTCTGACAACAGCTCCTTTTCCACAAAGCTCATAGAGCTTCCGCAGAGTATAAGCATAATATTGCTGTCCTTCAGAATTGAATCCCATAAATTTTGCAGTATGGAGGGGATTTCCTTGTTACCCTTACACATATATGGGAACTCGTCTATTACTATGAGTTTTTTACTGCTTTTGTAGGGTAGCTCGAGCATTGCTCTGAACGCACTTTCCCAATCCGCAAACTCGTTTATATATTTACTTGCGGGAATATTTTCTCTCAAAAGCTGTGTTGAAAATTTTAAAAGCTGGACTCTATCCGGACTTTGTGTGCAGGAATAAAATACGTGAGGCTTATCCTTGCAAAATTCTCTCAGGGTCTCTGTTTTTCCGATACGGCGTCTGCCGTAAAGGACGATAAGCTGTCCCGACGTATCATTATATCTGTCGTTGAGGAATTTCAATTCAGCCTCTCTGCCTATGAACATAACAGCACCTCCGTTTCTCAAATCACGATTTACTAAATCGAGATTTGAAAATATTATATACCATTTCGCATAAAAAATCAAGAGTTTTGATGATAATTATTTAACTGATACATTTTGGACAATTTATCTCACTCTATTGTCTGTTTACAACTATATTGCTTTATGATAAACTCTATTTGAGGTGATCGTATGTTAAATGAAAAATTAAGAGAACTGAGACTATCCAACAATATGACACAGGAAGAGGTCTCTCAAAACCTCGGTATATCCTCCCAAACCGTTTCAAAGTGGGAGAGAGGTCTTTTGTCTCCCGATATTTCCTTGCTGCCCAAAATAGCGGAGCTTTACGATTGTACCATTGACAGTCTTTTTGGAATGAAAAATATATTCACAATGAAGCATCACAGAGAGATAGGAAAAAAGCTGAAGGATTTCGCAGATAACCCCGATTGGGAAAACGAATATCACTTTTGGTTAGAACAGATCGAACGATTTCCGGATGTATATTCTCACTATATCATACTAATGTCTAAAGTGCTGGAAAACAGAGCATTTGAAGGTGAGGTAATAGCCCAACTGCTTATTTTGACCGATTATGCCGAGGTACATTGTAAAGATTCCGACCTTCTTGATTCTATACATTTTAATATGGTCGAGATCCTTGGACAAGCGGGAGACAAAAAAGATTTTGATAAATTAAATGAATACCACAAAAAACTTCCTCGAATGTGTAACGGAAAGGAACGGTTGTTCAAATACATACTGTCGGGAGAAGCTCTCAAAAATCGGGAATTGTCAACAGTTGCATTTTCATTAGGAGTACTGACCGATTCAATATTAAATCTAATTACTCCCGAAATGTTACCCGAAGAAAAGCTTTATTATTACAAAAAAGCTGTAGATATTATCGAGACGGTGACAGAAGGAAAATATGCAGGACAGTATGAGATTCCTTTACTCGGAAACTACTATCAGATCGCCTTGCTTTTGAAGCAGCGTAATGATAAGGAATACGAAAAATATATCGAAAAACTTTTCGTGACTATAGAAAGACATTTGAACAGATATGAAGGTATGGATACATCCGAACTTTTATTTGCGGTCAAGAATTACGAAACTGTAAGAATAGACGGTTTGTTTACAGAAGCCAAAAGAATTCTTGAGCTTATGGAAAAAGAAGATCTATTTGTCGAGCTTAAAGAAAAAACAACAGAATTGAAGCATAGATATATCCGATATTTCAATATGTAAGATGCTTATAAAATATTTGATATATGTTTTTATGGCTATCGTTCTTTCGGCGGCTGTATATCAGATATTTTCGGGATATTTCGGCGCGGGAAGAACGGGAAACTATCTTAAGATCAGAAGATCAAAAGATAGAAGTATAGGCTACAGGATACTGCCGATCTATAAAATAATTCTGCGCCGTATGGGTATATTGTATTCGATAATGCTTGTTTTACATATGGTTTTGCCCTTGTTTTATGCTCTTGTTTTCTCGGCATTGGTTATGCTTTCCGACGATATCCGATGGTGGTCAACCGATGAACGGGGACTTAAAAGATCGGTGCTTTTGTTATGGCAGGATGCGGGCTACAGTACGCGGATATTTTTGTTGATTATTTTACTTGCTCTTATAGCTCTTGTCATTATAAATCTTTTGGTTTTTCCATTGGTATTTGATCTTGTTGTTAGTATATTCGGAGAGAAAATATGACTGATATAATTTTCACCTATAACGATCCGCCCAAAAAAGATGTGGAGCTTATCTGTTGTCAGCTTGGCTTTGATAAGCTTTTCGGAGAGAATATTGCCTGTTATTTTACGGATGATACAGAGGTGATATCGGGTAGACAGCGGGTATATAAAAATATCAGCGAGGAAAAAGGTCTGCGTGAAACGCTTGAAAGGATATCCTCAAATCTTACCGACCTATTTTATTCTTTTGAACAGGCAAATATCGGTGCTTCGAGCAGCTCAAACGAAACGGCGCTGAACTCGGTATGCGCCGTAAATTCTTATATATCATTTATTGAAAACAGCTTTGAGGAATTAAGGTATTATAAATTTGACGCAGAGGGTCTGAAAAGCTTTTTTGAATTTATAAAAAACGAAAAGGAAAGCGAGTACTTTAAGCTCCTGAAGAAAAACGCAGAGCAGACCAAGGTCAATATAAGGAATATAAAAAGCGTCACCGTGGGGATAAATCTTGACGTAAATCTTAAGACCATAGAGATGGGATTGGTGTCGATAAATACAACTCCTTACCGTTCGGGGCGGTTTATCGACAAGCTGCTTTCGGCATCCTTTAACGAGCCCTCGGAGTTTGAATGTCTGTGTCCGCTGTCCGATATGGGAAAGGCATTAAAGCTTGACGAGGTGTCGGCGGTAAATTTCAGATTAAACAGAGCACTCGATAAGCTGCTTTCTAAAAATTTCAAGACTATCGCCAAAAGCACGATGGAATATCTGTCTTCGGTGCGCAGAGAGCTTTCCGAGTTCAAAAAGGGGCTGAATTTTTATCTTTGCGCCCTAAAGTTTTTCGATAATGCCCAAAGGATGGGATTACCTGTCTGCTTACCCGAGATATCAAAGGAATATCATCTGACTGACATCTATAACTATAGGATAGCCTGCTCTAAATCTATAGCGGAAACGGTCCCAAACTCTTTGACTTTTGATGAAAACGGCAGGATATACCTGCTTACAGGTGCTAACAGCGGGGGCAAAAGCGTATTTCTTGAATCGGTGGCTGTATCACAGCTTATGTTCCAGCTTGGTTTGCCCGTGCTTGCAAGGGAAGCAAGAATGTTTGCATTTAATAATATTCACTTGTACCTTGCTTCCGAAAGCTTTGAGGCAAATAACCTCTACGGAAGGTTTGAAAATGAAGCCAAGTGGTTTTCGGAAAGGATAAATCAATGCGGGGAAAAGGATCTGTTTATAATGGACGAGCTTTTTTCGGGTACAGGTGCTATTGAAGCCGCCGAAATAGCATTTTCCGCCTTGTCTATGATAAAAGATAAGGGCGGGTATGCTCTCTTTTCCACACATCTTCATAGCTTGGCAAAGCGCATAGCGGAGATTAAAGAAAAGGACGTTTTTGACAATCTGAGTATTGATACACAGCATCCTTATTCTATCATCAGAGGAACACCCCGAAGCTATGAAAGTAAGGCGCTTGCCATAGCCGAAAAATACGGTATATTATAAACAAAGGCTTTTGCCCGTGGGCAAAAGCCTTACTTATTTTGTGACCGTAATGTTTTGATCTCATCAGCTGTTAGCATACGCCACTCTCCCCGTTTGAGAGAGGGGTCAAGGGGCATATCCGCAAACCTTATTCTTTCAAGGTAGGTAACCTTATTGCCGACGGCACCGAGCATCTGCTTTATCTGGTGATATTTACCCTCGATGAGAGTTATCTCCGCCTCATATTCGGAAATAACCTTGACCTTACAGGGCTTGGTGAGATATCCGCCCTCTATATGCACTCCCATCTCCAGCTCATCGGTGCGCTCTATCGGCTTTTCGCAGCGGAAGCGGTAGACCTTTTCGGCATGGTGCTTGGGGGAGAGAAGATTGTGAGCTAACTTTCCGTCATCGGTGAGTATCATAAGCCCTACCGTATATTTATCAAGCCTTCCCACCGGGAAAAGATCGAATTTTTGCAGCTCTTCACTTAAAAGCTGGGTCACGTAGGGAGCAGACTTATCATCCGTTGCCGAAACGTAGCCCTCAGGCTTATTGAGCATTATATATCTATATTCGCTGTATTCTATCACTCTGCCTCTTACGGATATGGTGTCGGTAGTCTCTACCGGCATATTCGGTTTTGTCGCCACAACGCCGTTGACCGTAATATCTCCCCGTTTTACCGCCTTACTTGCCTCGCTTCGGGTATGGGTCTTGGTCTCGGATAAGAATTTATCTAATCGCATAACACACTCCAAAAACAATATAAGATATTTTAACACAAAAAAATGAAATTGTAAAGCGGATAAAGTATTGACTTTATTGTTATTTTATGAGATAATTAACGATAGAAATTAATTATTTCGGAGGAAATATAAAATGGATAAAATAAGAGTAACGGTATGGCACGAGTTCCGTCATGAGAGACACGACGGCAGTGCAAAGGATACATACCCTAACGGTATTCATGCCGTAATCAAGGAATTTCTTGACAAGAATGACGATATGGACGTTCGTATCGTATGTCTGGACGACGAAGAACAGGGTCTTCCCGATGAGCTTCTTAACAACACCGACGTTCTTCTTTGGTGGGGTCACGGCTTCCACTGGGAGGTTAAGGACGAGCTTGTTGACAAGATAGTAGATCGCGTATACAACGGCGGTATGGGCTTTATAGGCCTTCACTCCGCACATCACTCCAAGCCCTTCCGCAAGCTCCTTGGTTGTACCGGTAACCTTGAGTGGGGCGAGAGCATCAAGGAGGTAGTATGGAATCTTTGTCCCACACATCCTATCGCCGAGGGTATCCCGAAGGCGTTTGAGCTTGAGTGTGACGAGCTCTATTCCGAGCCCTTCTTCATTCCCAAGCCCGATGATCTTATCTTCGGCGGTTGGTTTGAGCACGGTAACATCTTCCGTTCCGGCTGTACCTGGACACGCGGACTCGGTAAGATCTTCTACTTCCAGCCCGGTCACGAGGACTGCCGTTCCTTCTACAATCCTTACGTTCAGAAGATCATCACCAACGCCGTACGTTGGGCTAAGCCTGCTGACGTTAAGGTTATAAACAAGTGCCCCTATTCCGGCGAAGGCTTCCTTAAGATGGCGGAGCCTAAATACTTCGATTAAGGAACTTAATCGAAGTAATGCAGAATGCAAAATGCAGAATGAAGAATGAAGGAAAAATTTCTGCATTTTGATGCAGAAATTAACCAATTAATTTATAAAAGGCAGTTTGAAAACTGCCTTTTATTAAAATAAGGAGCAATATATACGCTATGAAATTTTTTGCAGATTACCATAAGTCTCTTGACGTTCTTGAGATGAATCCCGTTGCGCCGAGAGCGTATTACATACCCTATCATACCGAGGAGGCCGCAATCAAGGGCGAGCGTGTCGAGTCGGCGTACTACCGTGATATGTGCGGAGAGTGGGACTTTAAGTATTTTTCCTCTATTCAGGATATCTACGATTTCAGAGGAAAGAAGTTCACCACCGAGGGCTTTGACAAGATAGATGTGCCCCGTTGCTGGCAGACCTATACCGAGCGTGACTACGACAAGCCTCAGTATACCAACTTCAACTACCCCTTCCCCGTAGATCCCCCTCACGTTCCCGACGATATTCCCTGCGGTCTTTACGTTCGTGATTTTGAGTTCACCCGTGAGGAGATACTTGACAAGGATCTCTTTATCAACTTTGAGGGTGTGGATTCCTGCTTCTATATGTGGATAAACGACGATATTGCACTTTATTCTCAGGCGGCTCACACCACAACCGAGATGCGTATCAATGATTACCTTCTCCCCGGTAAAAATACCTTTAAGGTGCTTGTTCTCAAGTGGGGTGCTTGCAGTTATCTTGAGGATCAGGACAAGTGGAGAATGTCGGGTATATTCCGTGACGTTTACGTGCTTGTCCGTGAAAAGAAGCATATCGTTGACTACTCTGTCAAGGCTGAGCCGGACAACAAGTTTAAGAACGGTAAAATAGACGTTAAGATCGAAACTTCCGAACCCTGTGAGGTTGAGTATTTCCTTTATGATATGGCAGGGAATACCGTTGCAGAGGGAAAGACGGATAACAACATTTCTATAGCTGTCAAGAGTGTAAACCTCTGGTCAAGTGAGGACCCCTATCTCTATACACTTATCCTCAAATGCGGTGACGAATACATCAAACAGAATATCGGTGTACGTAAAGTAGAGATCAAGAAGGGAATCATGCTTGTCAACGGTCAGCCTATCAAGCTTATGGGTGTTAACCGTCACGACAGCCATCCCGAGCTTGGATATACCACTCCCCTCGAGCATATGCTCCGTGATCT
>JAFQHD010000224.1 GCA_017398145.1 Clostridia bacterium | reverse complement strand
CGAAACTATCTACGTAACACTAAGCTACAACACTTATGTAAAAGGACTTGGCGTGTTTAAGATTCCCGTTACGCTGAAAGCAACCTTCTCGGGTCTGTCCCAAAAGTATTGGAAATGAGGTGGTGTCCATTGAAAAGCATATTGAAAAACAACCGTGGCGGCGGTTACATTATGCCCTGCGTAATCACTATCGTTATCGCTATGATGTTGTCGGCGGTGCTGTTTTATGCGGAATGTATGACCATTATCCAAACCACCCGAGCCGATACAGAGCGTGTTCTTGAGTCCTTTGTCATGAAGAATTCAATCGATATCTACAACTCTATCAAGCAAGGGCATGATTTCACCGAAGAACTTGATGAAAATTATTATATTTCTGCAGCTTCTTCCGAATTATCTCTGGACTATTCAAAACAATGGTTATATAATTACGGTGAGAACGGCGAAATCGTCTACTACATGACTAATCCGAATGTTACCTACAAGGTAGACAAAGCCCTGAAACTAAAGGCAAGCTACAAGTTAATGATACCCGTAACCTTTGCAGGTAAACACCTGTACGACCTGGAGGTTCCGATTACAGTAACCCGTAGCCTTACCTTAAAAGAGTGAGCGAAAGGCTCAGAAAGGATGGTCATGAAACCATGAAAAACTCAAAATTCTTTATCTTACTCGCAGTAGGACTTCTCCTCGCAATCATCTTCGGATGCATAGTTTTCTTAACTCCAAACGTAAAGAAAGATAACGATGTAACGATGGACAGCAGCGAAGAATCCTACACAGAAAACAACCTATCATACTCTGAGGATGTGGAGTCAGCAGACTCCTCGGAAGAAAGCTCTATCGATGACGAGCAGTCCACGGCAGATATCACCGAAGACGATAACAGCGCGGAAACCACCGAAAAGCCCGATAAACCCGTAGAAGAAGATACACCAACGGCAGACGGCGGTTCGGTAGCTGACGTCAACGATAAGACACCACCAGAAAAAGAACCTGTTCCTACCGACAGCGTTACGTCGGGTACAAAAGATGATAATGCGACACAAACAGGTCCAACAAGCGGTGAGGACAGAATCGATGAAATCATCGAAGAAAAAGAGGAACACGTCTCAAAGCCCACCGAGGATGATGACAAGCCCGTTATCATAGAAGACGAGAAAACAAGCACCGATGTAGGTGACAAGGGTGATGCGGAGCTTAGGGATGAGGAAACAAACGTGGATGACGATAACAAGAACGCACCCGTATACAAGCCCTCTGTAGGCGGTGATAACCCCTTTGATGACGATACAAAAACAGAAATCAACGACACCCCCGTGGAGGACTATATCAGCGAGGGGGAAGACCGTCCCGGCGAGGGTATTCACTTCTAAAAACAAAGCATTAGGTTAAAACGGCACCTAAAAACGGTGCCGTTTACTTTTTTATGAAAGGAGTATACGCTTGAAAAGAATAGTGTGTATTATTTTGCTGATGGCAAGTTTGCTGTCAGCTTTTTCTGTTGTAGCGTTTGCAGACGATAACGCCCAAAGCGGCTCGGGCAGTACCCAAGGTGCGGCAACGGGATACGCATGGTACAGCACCTATCAATATCTGTGGAAGGTTACGTTGTTCGTCGGGAAAACGGACGGTGCATCCAAGTCCTCAAACTTGCAAAACGACTTCCACAGGCTTGGTACGGTGGTTATAAAGAACGTTGGTTGGAACGTTCCGGAGGGTACAAAGTTCGGTAACGGAACCAAGGTGGACTATTATTCGGGAACACCATTGACGATGGATGCAAGCCCTAAAATAATATCGGATGCAAACTGCCCAAGAATCCCTATAGTAAGCTATGGTGATATAGGTACGGTTAAGGCATACTTCGGTTCTACAGGTACGCTTAACACGGTGTTAAGTGCCATTGCCGATGATAAAGGCACTACTAAAGAAAATATGCTTAAATCCCTTACCTTCACCATAAACGGCAAAAGGCAGTCGGGCTGGGACTATTCGTATATAGCTCCCAACGGAACCACTAACCGTGTACCGTGGGTTATAGTTTACGAGCCTATGGTTGTTCTTAACCTGAAGGATAAGGTAACAAAGCTGGCGTTTACGGCAACGGAGCTGGCGCTGTGTGCCATTAACGGATGGTATGACTGGAACAAAAGCGGCGGTAGCGGTCAGCACTGCTCTATCTTACCCGAAAGACATCTGCCTACCTCTGTACAGCTTGAAGAATCGTGGTTTGGGTATCCCGTGTATGCCGTTACAAACGACTACGTTAAATGGGATTATCACGACGTTGTAAAAGGCGGCGGTTGGGGTATGAGATGGCTGTCTGCTACGGCACAGAACCAAAGCACCTCGGCAATAGATTACGGCACCTACTTTGGTAGAGTGACCACCCCCGTTGCAAAGAACTACGGAACGGTTGTGGTCAGTTGGAGAAACTACAAGTCTGAAACAGGTACGGTTCTTTGCGAGCTTTACCGTGGTTCTACAAAGATTTGGTCAGGCAACAAAACCATAGCAGGTGGTTCTGCAATTACAAACACATTCAGCGTTTATTATCACGACACAAGCACCCAAACCCTTACAGCTAAGATCAATTACACTAACAGGAACAAAGAAACAGACGCAAGCGATAATATAGCCACAAAGACGGTAACACCCGTATCACCCGATGACGAACACATCATCGACTATGCTGTAAATATCGTTAATGCGGAACAGCCTGTAGAAAACAGCTATGGGAAAATTGACCTTTGGTGGAAAAACTGGACTGCCAACAGCGGATCTGTTTTGTGTGAAGTGTTTATGGACGAAACCCGTGTATATGCAAAAACTAAGGAGTTTGATGCATACGAAAGCATAGACCAAACTATTAGCGTGTATTATTCGGGGTCAACAGCGAAGGAGCTTATGGCAAGAATCAACTACACGGGCAGGTCTTCCGAGCTGGATCCTTACGACAATATAGTAAACCAAACGGTCACTCCTATAAATGCAACGGATGATACCTTTGACTTTTCGGTATCTGATATAAGCGTTACTCCTTCCTCGGTATATCAAGGGGAAACCGTTACGGTTAGCTTCGTTTCGGATAACTGGAACAAAGACATTGGATATGAAGATATACTCGTGGAAGTTCTTGTAGGGAACACCGTTGTAAAAAGCGACTATGTGGATTTCTCACCTTACGGCAAAAACACACACTCCTATTCCTTCCCCTTGGAGTCTATCGGTACTCAAACCGTTACCGCAAGAATAAACTGGGCAAATCGAATAAGCGAGGATAACGCAAATAATAACAGCACCTCCACCTCTGCAACCGCAAAGAGGTACTGCGATTTCTCGGTATCCAATCTTGTTGTAACGCCTACCACCTGCTATGAGGGCGACAAGCTAAGAGTAACCTTCCGTACAGACTCATGGGATGAATACAACTCCTACGAGGATATACCCGTAGAGCTGTTGTACAATGGCAAGGTTCTGTATACAGACTATATAGACTATGCACCTTACGGCGGTAAAAGCCATGTCTTAAACCTGTATATTGGTTCCTCGGTTGGTGTTAACGATGTTGTAGTGCGTGTGAATTGGGATGACAGAACTTCAGAGTTTAATCCTAATAACAACAAATCGTCAACGGTACAGATTACGGTTAAACCCAAGATCGACCTTACAATCAAGGCGATAACGCCTAACAGCGACTACCGTGCAGGGATGACTGTGGTGACAAGCTATCAGATGTATAACAACAGCCGTCACGACGTACTACCCCTACACAACAACACGGTATCCTTTGAAGCTTATTACTACACAGGCGGCTCAAAGGTTTTGATAACTTCCCAGACGTGGAAACAAGCGGTTATACCTGCAAACAACGATAACCTCGTATATTTCAAGTGGACTGTCCCCTACGATATTGCAGGTAAAACCGTATACTGCAAGGCTGTGGTCAACGCCGAGAACAACTTTTCCGAGCATGACGTTACAAACAACACAGCAACGCTGACAAAAACGATTGCAAAGGTTGCCGTATCGCAAACACCCGATACGCAGTATGAAGCCAAGAAGCCCGAAGGATTTACAGCACCTTCTGCCCCCTCTGTAAGTACAGGTTCTGCAACGTGGAGTATTTGGACGTATTCAAACGGCAGCTTTGAAAAGGAGCAATACGGTGTGGCAATAACCACCTCAGCTCCTGCCATAACACCCGATAGCGGCAGTCCCTCTGCAGAGTACAAAGCGGGACAGTGGCAGATTAAATCCGGTTACGGCTTTTATTTAGGATACACACCTACCATCACAAGTGTAAGCGGATACAAAATGCCTTCAAGCACCGCATACACGGGTGTTCAAAGGGCAGAAGCTACGTTCCCCGAGTTCAAGTACGCAAAGACCGTCGGTAGCTTCAGAAGCCTTGAAAAGTCAGGTGGTGTTTGGGTGTTTGCAAGAAACGCAAGCACAGATCTGAACGAAAGACTGCACTTCACACCGCTGTGGTATCCTAACGGTAGCTACGTGATCTCCGTAACAGCCACAGACGTATGGACACCTGCAGGTATGATAAGCTGTGTGCGAAACAGCAATACGATAAAAATAATTGATTCCGCCTACGATGATTGGTATGTTGGAGAGGAGGGTTAAAAGCTTGAAGAAAATATACGTTTGCTCCCGTCTCGCGGGAGACGTTAATAACAATATAGAAAAAGCAAAAGGCTACGCAAGGTTCGTAGCCAAGGATTGCGGGGCTATACCGATAGCTCCGCATATTTATTTCACCCAGTTTCTTGACGATACTGTTCCCGAAGAGCGTAGCTTCGGAATGATGGCAGGGCTGTTGCTTCTTTCTCAATGCGACGAGCTATGGTATTTCGGTGACAGCGTAAGCAGTGGCATGGTACGAGAGATAGTTGCCGCAAAGGAACAAAACATCCCCGTAAGATATATTTCTGCATCAGAGATAGAACGAATAAAAAACGAAAACGGAGGTACCCAAAATGAAATGGAACAAGAAATACACTAAGCTCCTTATGGTTGTTGCTATGACCGCTGTCCTTGTTTCCTTGATGTCCGTAACGGTTTTTGCCGCATCAGGTGATGTTGCCGGTGCAGTGCAATCCACATGGAATGCCGCAAAGGTGCAGATAAAAAGCGTGGTTAACAACGTGATTTTTCCCGTAATCGACCTTGTGCTTGCCGTCTGCTTCTTCGCCAAGGTAGCACTTGTGTATATGGACTACCGTAAGCACGGTCAGCTTGAATGGACTCCTCCCGCAATCCTCTTTGCAACCCTCGTGTTTGCCCTTACCGCGCCTCTGTATATTTGGGGCATTATCGGTATGTAGTTTGATGGGGATGTAAAAAAAGGCCGGATCGCAAAAAAGAAAAAAACAAAACACAGTGGGTTTGATACCTTCAAAGACCCCAAACAAGGTAAAAAACTCGAAAAAACGAGTTTTTCTTTAAAACATCTTTTTTGCTACAAACAAAATCCACCCTCGACGTACGTTAGTACGCCTAACGGGTGGATTTGTGTCCGTTCCAACCATTTTTTCCTATCCCCAAAGGGGCTGAAAAAACAGAGTTTTTTACAGCCCCGACTTTTTTGAAAGAGAGGTGATGAATTTGGGCTGGCTGACCGATTTGATCGACGGCATCGGGGATGCTATATCGGATGCCTTAAGCGAGCTTTGGGAGTATTTGTCCAGATCTATTTGGGAGGTATTTCTCAAATGGATATATGAAGCTATATACGGCGCAGTAGCCGACTTTTTCACGTTCATGGGTAACATGGGTGCAGAGCTGTTTGATCTGCCGTGGGTACAAGCATGCCTTGACCTGTTCAGCCTGTTTGGTTGGGCTCTGTTCATTTCAGGGCTTGTGGTAGCAGTATTCGATATCGCTATCGAATATCAATCCATGCATCAATTCAACATCAAAAGGCAGCTAATGCCTATGCTGTACGGCTTCCTTGCAGTTAATATGTTTACCGTTGTTCCCGTAAGGCTTTACACTTTTTGCCTGACGGTGCAAAACACGCTGATGCACGGACTTGCAAGCATACTTGCCTCGGACATATCAAAGGAAGAAGGTATAGCGGGGGCGGCTACTCAAGGTCTTAAGGTTGTATCAGGCTTACCGAGTGTATTCAATCTGCTGTCCTTAATAGCCTTTGCCTACTGCGTTATTAAAATATTTTTTGCTAACATCAAACGAGGCGGCATACTGTTAACGCAAATAGCCGTGGGCAGCTTATATCTGTTCTCCTTGCCTAAAGGCTATACCGACGGATTTTTCCAATGGTGCAAACAGGTTATCGCTCTTTGCGTGACAGCGTTTATGCAGATGACTTTGCTGTATCTTGGTCTGCTGACCTGGCAGAAGGATATGCTTTTAGGTCTTGGCGTTATGCTCTCGGCAAACGAAGTGCCTCGAATTGCGCAGATGTTTGGTCTTGATACAAGCGTAAAGGTCAACATGATGAGCGCCGTTCATACTACGACTACGGCTATCAACCTATCTCGTGCATTGGCTAAGAAATAAGGAAAGGAGTATCCCCTAATGAACGAAACCTATATCTATCCAACCAATCTTAAGTCCCAAGCCAAGCTATGGTTCTGGAACCTTCGAGATATCGTTATTATCGGAGTTGCTCTCCTTATCTCGATTCTCGCCTTAACACAAATAAAGTTCTTCTTACCCTTGGCGCTGACGCTGGTATATATGTTCCTGTCCATTCAGTTTGATGATACCAGCGTTCTTGACTTTATAAGGCAAGGGGTAAAATACTTTTTAATTAACCAACAGTACTTTGAATGGAAGGAGGACAGGATAAATGAAAAAAGGTAAGCTGTCAACCCAAGATATGCTTGGTATAAAAAACTTCTCACGCAACGGTATCCAAACAAACGGACACGGCGAGATAGTGTATTTCTTGATAAAGCCAACGAACATCTCGGTTCTTTCCCGAACATCGGTGGGAATAAAGATAAGGCATCTTATGCAGCTTTTGTCTGCACAGCCTAATATCGAAATCATCTGTCTTGATGCAAGAGAGAACTTTGAAGATAACAAAATGTTTCTTCACTCAAGGCTTGAAACAGAAACAAACCACAAGGTTCGTGAACTGTTGGAGCGTGACAAGGTTTTCCTTGACGAGATACAGGTGCAAATGTCAACAGCACGTGAGTTTATGTTTGCGGTCAGGCTTCGCAACGAATCGGACGAGCAGTCCTTTGCTAACCTTAACCGTATAGAAAAAACCATCAACGAGCAAGGCTTTGACTGTACTCGTGCAGAAAAGGATGATGTTAAGCGTATCCTCTCAAGGTACTTTGGTTTCAACACAGACGAAAAACAGCTTGATGACCACGACGGTGACACAGCTATGGAAAAATGGATAATCCCCGACTAAGAAAGGAGCTGCCGATGGCAAAAAAGAAAAAACAAATACCTGTAAAGGTTAGTCGTGAAGAAGCACAGGTTAAGGACTTCTTTGATATGATTGCACCCACGACTATGAAATTTAATGCCGACTATTTTATCTGCGGCGACACCTATCGTTCGGTGTGGGCTATCCGTGAATATCCTCCGCAGACAAGCTCTCAAGCGATCCTTTGCCACCTTGGTGACAAGGAAAATATAACCCTCCACATCTATTCCCGATACGTGGATAACGTGGAGCAGCGTAAAATATTCCAAAACGCAACGAGAAAGAACAGAATGCTTTCCACATCTAATGATGTCCAAGAGGCTGTAACCGCCGAAGAAAATATGGAGGATGTTGTGACGTTACTCGCAGAGCTTCGCAAAAACAAGGAACCGCTTTTGCACTGCGCGGTGTTTATAGAGCTGACGGCACCTTCTTTAGATAAGCTGAAAGAACTTCAAACAGAGGTTAATATGGAGCTGACAAGGGAATGTATAACGGTTGACCGTCTTACTCTCCGTCAACAGGAAGGCTTCAAAGCCTGTATGCCTTGCGGATACAACGCCTTCGCTTCACTCTTTGAACGAGTGCTTCCTGCATCCGCCGTGGCGAATCTATATCCGTTTAACTACTCGGGTAAGACAGACCCCAACGGCTTCTATATCGGCAAGGACAGATACGGTACCAACATTCTCGTGGACTTTGACCGCAGAAGCGATGACAAGACCAACAGCAATATCCTCATCCTCGGCAACTCAGGGCAAGGCAAATCCTACCTTCTTAAGCTCCTCTTGGTATCTCTCCGCCAAGCCGGAAAATCGCTAATCACATTGGATGCGGAGCAAGAGTACGAAGATCTTTGCCGCAACCTTGGAGGATGCTATATTGACCTTATGAGCGGCAAGTATATCATCAACCCCTTACAGCCCAAACGTTG
>JAFQHD010000223.1 GCA_017398145.1 Clostridia bacterium | reverse complement strand
CACCTCATACCCTTATATTTACAGGCACGGAGCCTTATATAGAGGGCTATGAAAACGCAGAAGAACACATCACACTTAAGGAGTAGTTATGATATATACAAGTGCAGATCAGCTTATCGGCAGAACCCCGATGTTACGGCTTATGAATATAGAAAAGGAGCTTGGTATAGAAGCTAAGCTTATAGCCAAGCTTGAATCAAACAACCCCGCAGGTTCAGTAAAGGACAGAGTAGCTTTGTCTATGATAAACGAGGCAGAGCGTGAAGGTAAGCTTAAGCCCGGCTCTGTTATAATCGAGCCTACCAGCGGAAACACGGGCATCGGACTTTGCTCTGTTGCCGCCGCAAGAGGATATAGGGCGATCATCGTTATGCCCGACAGTATGTCTGTTGAGCGCCGTAAGCTTATGACTGCTTACGGAGCAGAGCTTGTATTGACAGAGGGAAAGCTGGGTATGAGCGGAGCTATAGCTAAGGCAGAGGAGCTTGTGAAAGAGATACCCGATGCCATAATAGCAGGACAGTTTACCAACCCCGCAAACCCCAAGGCTCACTACGAGACCACAGGCCCCGAGATATACGAGGACACCGAGGGTAAGGTCGATATATTCGTTGCAGGTGTGGGTACGGGCGGTACTCTTACGGGAACGGGCAGATATCTTAAGGAGAAAGATCCGAATATTAAGGTAATTGCGGTTGAGCCCGACGATTCTCCGCTTTTGTCGGGGGGCAATGCAGGTCCCCACTCAATACAGGGAATAGGTGCAAACTTCATTCCCAAGATACTTGACCGTGAGGTATACGACGAGGTCATCCGTGTCAAGACCGAGGAGGCCTACAGCCTTGCAAGGCTTATGGGCAAAAAAGAGGGAATCCTCTGCGGTATATCAGGCGGTGCGGCACTCTATGCGGCATCCGAAATTGCAAAACGACCCGAAAACAAGGACAAGAATATAGTAGTTATCCTTCCCGATTCGGGAGACAGATATTTATCAACAGAGCTTTATTGACAAGAGGTTTAATATGTACCGTTTATTATCAAAATTAGTCGTTTACCGCAATATAGACAAGGATTCTATCCTGTTTAGGCTTGCGGACGTTACAAAGAAATTTTATACCGAGAGCTATGACAAGGAAGCATTGATTTCCTCCGTCTATACCGAGATCCACCGACTTCTCGATATCTCCACAGCCTACGGCTTTGACGGAAATCTCTGGCATTGTTATCTCGCATACCTTCTTGCCACCACCGAGAACCCCTTTTCCATCTGCTGTGAGAAGAAGGGTGCGGGTGAGGGCTCGGTAAACTCCTTCGTTAAGGGTGATCTTAAGATATTCAGATCTCTCTTTGACTATAATTTCTCAGAGATAGAAAAGGAGCTTGACATAAACTGCTTCTCCACCGTATCATGTTATACTGCAATACATAAGTCCGAGCGCTTCTATAACAAGAACGTAAGCGAAAAGGTAAGAAGATTAAGCTCGGATATCGCATCCGCTAAGGACGAAAACGAGATATTTGACCAACTTACCTCTTTCTACCGTGAATACGGTGTAGGAATGTTCGGTATGAACAAGGCATTCCGTATCCGACCCGGCTCTGACTGTGAGCTTGAGCCTATCACCAACACCGAGATAATCCGACTTTCCGATCTTGTGGGCTATGAGCTGCAGAAGCAGGAGCTTACCGAAAACACCGAGGCATTTGTCAAGGGACAAAAAGCAAACAACGTGCTTCTCTACGGTGATGCGGGTACCGGCAAATCCACCAGCATCAAGGCTATACTTAACGAGTACTATGACCGAGGTCTGCGTATAATCGAGATATACAAGCACCAGTTTGAGTTTCTGCCGAAGATAATCGCGGATATCAAGAACCGTAACTACCGTTTTATCATCTATATGGACGACCTGTCCTTTGAGGAAAACGAGATCGAATATAAATACCTTAAGGCTGTCATCGAGGGCGGTCTTGAGATCAGACCGGACAACGTTCTTATCTACGCCACCTCTAACCGCTGGCATCTTATCAAGGAGACCTGGGCTGACCGCAAGGATATACAGGTACAGAACGATGTACGCCACTCTGATACTATGGAGGAGAAGCTTTCTCTCTACGACCGCTTCGGTGTTACCATCAACTACTCCAAGCCCGATCAGAAGAACTATTTCAATATCGTCACCGAACTTGCCCACCGTAATAATATCAATATCTCCGACGAGGAGCTGATAAACAAGGCTCGTGCCTGGGCTATGCAACACGGCGGCAGAAGCGGAAGAACCGCACAGCAGCTTATCAACCATCTGCTGGGACAACAGCTGTAAGAAGAAAACCATCGCGAGGCGATGGTTTTCGCAGACTGTCGAAAAAGTCGGTCGGACGTGTGAAAAGAAATATTTATATAGTATATTTCTCCCACCATAGATCAGTTACAAATTTATAGGCTATATTTCCAAATATAGTTGATAAGCATTCAAAGGTGGCATAAACATCGAGTTTATGCCACCTTTTCACACTTTTCCGCGAAAAGGGTACATGCTCTGTCCATCCACATGAAGCCGAACCGACCGGCCGCTTCGCAACGTTTCGGCCGCTTCGACAAAAAAGCTGTTGGGTACAACCAATTTTCTCATCGTTTATTCTCCGAATACGGTTT
>JAFQHD010000222.1 GCA_017398145.1 Clostridia bacterium | reverse complement strand
GCTTTATCTTTTCTGCATTCGCCGGAGTGTCCTTGATATCACCCTTTATGAATTCATAAAGATACTCATAATCAGCGGTGAGGTTGTTTTTCCATCCGCCCTCTCTTGAGGAATATCTTGAATCCACCGACCAAGCAAAAAGGTCGGGGTACTTCTGAGAAAATCTGTTCATACAACCGCAGGCGTTATAGGATGGCAGATCCTTGAATTCGGGCTCATAATCAGGGTCAATACATTGTGACACAAGATCTACAAAGGCATAGTATCTTCCGCCATCCGTGGTTTTGATTATGTACTTTGATACCTCTTCCTCATATTCCAGACGGCACTTGTTCAGTACACCGTGGAGTATCATCGCCGCTTCAAACAGCTCCCTGTTCCCTGTCGGAATATACACGTTTTCAATATCCTTTACCGCGGCTCTGACAATCGGAACATATTCCCTCACTATGTCCTCTGCAACCCTAAGCTGAGCCCTTATAATATTTTCCTCCCGTTCCTGCGAATATTGTTCCGGGCTGAATTTCACATAGGTGGTATATTTGTCATTTTTGGTTTTAACGATATAACCGTTGTCCTCCAAGAGGTTTATAGGATCCTCGATATATACGGGGGATACGCCTAACTCTTCGGCTATCTCCGCTTTCGTTCTCGGAGTTTGATATACGCTGTATACGATGTTCAAATTAAGCTTGTCTCTGAGATAGAACTCGGGACCTCCGTTTTTACCGACGTTTCCTCCGTGTCCGAAGCCTATGGCTTCTATAGGAGATAATCCTAATTTTCCTATTTTTCTTTCCATTGAATAACCCTCCTTCAATTCCTTTCTCGCCTTGTTCAGATGCCATTTGACAGTACCTTCGGGCATACCAAATAAGGCAGATATCGAGGCTACAGACTGTTTTTTGTAATAGAACATAAAAACTATCTTTCGCCTCACCTCAGATAAAAACGCAATTTCTCTTCGCAATATCCGTATGCTTTCATCATCCTCGAGACAGTTCTCATCATAATGAGGGATATCCATACCGTCGATAGAAATACCCTGATGCTTCTTTTTTGAAAATACGTATCTCGCATAGGTATGCTCGCTTATTCTCCAGATATATCCTTCAAGGTTGGCTACATCATCTGCGCTTAACAGCGATTGATATACCTCAAATATTATTTCCGAGCATAATTCCTCTGCTTCGTCGTAGGAAAAGGATTTTTTGATTGCAAATCCGTATATCTTTTGAAGATATTCTGTTATGATCTGATCTACTTGTTCTTTTTTCATAGTCAATAAATTTCTTTCAGCGTTCCGCTTTTGCTTATTCAAGGTACCTTTGCTTATATAGTACACTAAAAAGAATAAAGGTTGGGAAATTTTGATTTTATTATAAAAATTTACTGTAATTGTATCGTTTGTAAAAAGATACAGCTTTAGCTGTAGGGGCAGATATTATCTACCCGAAAATCATTGGTTTAAGATGATATTAGTTTATGCCGCAAATGAGCGGGCGGATAATATCCGCCGCGAACCCCAAGCCTCGACAAGCTCGGCTTGAGGACCCCGGCCCGCCCCTACGAGTTTTCTATCACCGTTTGTAAGTAAAATATCATTCAGCTTGATATCATTAATTACCGCAATTTTCTTTTACAAGATATTCTTTAAGTGCTCTGCCGCGGGATGCAAGCATCATAATCTGTTCGGCTGTAGTAACTGCCGGGTCGGGATATTCAAACTTGGCACTCCAGTCTGCTTCCTCTGTTCGTTCAAGAAACCGTAATGTCAATATCTTGCCCACAATGGCTCTTTTTATCAGTTCATCATCCCTTGTGTTATCTATAACCGCTTCATAGTGGAGCAGGGCATCCTGTGTCAATTCGTCAAATCTGTCCGAACTGCCGTCATTAAGAAGTTCTGCAAATGCAAGCTGATATTCCGCATCTGCAAGATCAAGGTGATATCTATAATTGTGGGGATAAAGCCGAAGTTTTTCTCTTGCCTTGGTATATCTGTCTTTGATTTTGTCATAGCCAAGCTCTTTGGCATCACATACCGCATCATTACGCAAGAATAAATAATCAAGTGACACGTCAAAATAATCGGCTATAGGCACAAGTAGGGATATATCCGGAAGTCCGTTGTCATTTTCCCACTTTGATACCGCCTGTGAAGTAACTCCCAATATAATCGAAAGCTCCTCTTGGCTTATTCCTTTTTCCTTACGTAATTCTCTGATAACACTTCCAATTGTTTTCATAATCTCTCCCCTTTCTGTTATCATTATAATATGAAAACAGGCAAAACACAAGATACCGTTCGTTTATACAGGTCAACGTAGCGTTGGATAATGAACTTCATTCAACTATTGAATTGAAACAGTTTAATAATTGCTTTTAGATACAAAAAATGATACAATATTAAATAATAACCTTAACCGTTTTATCATTCCGGGGACTATATATACGAAGACGTCTTTAAGGAACAGGAGAAACCAATGGATAATATGAAGCTTGAGCAAATGATAACCGATAATATGAAATCAATATTCGGGTTTGCTCTCACAAGAGTTCATAACATTAACGAAGCGGAGGAGCTTGCAAGCGATATTCTTTACGAGATCGTCAAATCAGCTCATAATCTCAAAGAGGAAGCTCGTTTTTACGGATTTATGTGGAAGATCGCAGAAAACACCTATAAGGATCATCTGCGTAAAAAATCAAAGATCCGCAACAATTCCTGCGAGCTTGATTGCAATATCGCAGATGAATCGGGCTCGGCTCTTGATAAGATCATTAAAAAGCAGGAGCTTAACCTACTTCGCCGTGAATTGTCCTTGTTGTCAAAGCAATACCGTGAAGCTACGGTTTTATATTATATTGACGGGCTTTCCTGTTCCCAAACAGCAAGTAAATTACAGATAAGCACGGAAATGGTAAAGTATTACCTTTTCCGTGCAAGAAAGATCATCAGAGAGGGTATGAATATGGAAAGATTATACGGTGAAAAAAGCTATCGTCCGAATATATTTGAAATCGACTTTTGGGGAACGTTGGGCGGCGAAGACCGAGAATATACCGATTTTCAAAGACGAAAGATAAAAGGTAATATTCTGCTTGCGGCTTATTATACTCCTGTTACACTTCAAGAAATAAGCATTGAGCTGGGTGTTGCGCTCCCCTATCTTGAGGATGAGATAAAACTGCTTACCGAACGTCAGTATCTTATATGCAAAAATGACAAGTATATCACAAATATTCCTATATATACGCTTGAATGTACAAATGCTATCAATGACAAGCTAAAGGAATTTACAAAAGAAGCCGCCGACAGATTTATATCTGTCACAGACGAATTTGACTCTAAATTCGGTGATAGGTTTACTAACGAAAACCTTACCCGCTGGCAAAAGCTGCTTTTATGTCTACGTAAATCCCTGATAGATACTCAAAATGACCTCGAAGGCAATTACGGAGAAATGCCCAAGGACGGACCCTATTCGGTCGTAAACGGCGGCGGTGGCAGAGGCGTGGTCTGGGGCAGAAGCCTGGAATCGGTATCAAAGGATAAACTGCCAAGCGGTATTCAAGGGATATACAACGGTATGCCTTCAAAGGATAACAGCGGAAGTGTTATAGCGATGAATTTCAGACAAACGCTGAATGCACAGCATTTTACCGGAGATATGGCCGATGCTGTGGTTAATATCGCACGCGGACACAGCAGCACTTTGTCGGAAGATGAAATAAGATCATATTCAGAAAAAGGGTATATTAAGGACAGCAAAGCTAACTTTGCCGTTTGGACCGAAAAGGAATATGATGAATTATGCAGTATTCTTGTTGAGTGTACCTCTGTTGTTTCCGAGCTTAACCGCAAAACAGCTCAAACAGCCGCAGCTATAACGGCAGATCTTGCGCCGTCTCATATTAAAGAAGTCGCAGAATACGTAGGAGCCTTGACCTACCGCTTGAACTCCATCGAAAACCTTGTAAATACACTTTATGAAATAGGATGGATAACACCCGTTGACGATACGGATAAACCTTGCATCTGTGTTGTGATTAATCAATAAGCAAATAAACTCTCCCGTCGGGAGAGTTCTTCTCTATTTTACGGGTGTTGTAAGAGGAAGATAATTATGATATACTTAATTTACAAAGAGCTCTTGAATCTTTTAACGAGGTATAATAATGAATAACATAGGAAAAAGAATCAAAGAACTGCGTAAGAAAAAGGACCTGACACAGGAAAAGCTCGCCGATATGCTCGGTATAACCTACAAGGCGGTATCAAAATGGGAGTGCGGTATGACTACACCCGATATTTCTATGATAGTGCCGCTCGCGAGGCTCTTATGTGTAAGTACAGACGAGATTTTAGGGTTAGTACCCATTGAAAAGGACGAGAGAAAAGCATATTTTGATACGGAATACCATCAGTTTTGAAATAAAGACCATAAAGCAGACCTTGAAATATCAAGACAGGCGGTAAAGGAATATCCAAACGATATGCGCTATGTCTATTGGCTTGCAAGCAATGAATGGTACGTTGGATATGATATTGAATATATGGGTACCGAAACAGAAAAGGAATTGCTTGAAAGTGCGGCAAAGCATCTTGAGATAGTACTTGAAAACACCGAGGACTATTCATTACGCAAGCTTACGTTAAACACACTTATGCATGTATATAAATCACAAAACAAATATGATGATGCAAAACGGGTAGCGATGCTCTATCCAGACGAAGATTTTTACTGCCGTGACAATCTACTGGTACAATGTCTGAAGGGCGAAGAGCTTGACACTGTAAAGAAGAAGCTGCTAAAAAAATCACTTATGAACCTTTGTAATGCATTAAGTGACTTCTGGATGTATACAGAACATGACAATACAGCGTTAGATGCCGAAGAAAAAATAATCAATGCCATAATTACAGATGGGAACTATCGACACTTCCACGGCAATTTAAGCAGTATATATTTAGAACGATCAAAAAAAGCTATGAAAAAGGGCGACAAAAATAATGCTTTGGAATATATAAAAATCGCTCTCGACCACGCAAAGAAATTTGACGATACGTATTATAACGATACAGAGCAATATACCTGTCCCATATTGTATGATTATTTTGAAAGCCATCGTGATGACAGAAAAGAGACTTATACTATGTATGAATTTATTAAAGATTGGGTAGATAAACCGTTGTTTGCACCTATTAAGGAAGATTTGTCGGAAATAATATAAGAAAATAATATTAACACCCTCGATGGACTATGTCTTGATCGAGGGTGTACCGTTGACATATAATATTTCTTATGCTATCATTAGATCAGACGATAATAATGAAACTAATACAGACAGATGAACGCTGTTAATAAGGTTCTCAATCTTTGTCGATCAAACATTACGGAGGATGTACAATGAAGTTTTTCGGATACAACATAGAAGATCCCGGAAGCGAACAGCTTTTGACCCTGCGTGAGACTACCATAGTAACCGAGAGTATCGAAGAGATAGACTCACTTATAGAATTTCTGCAATTCGTAAAGCACGACCATTTTGAGGAATCCAGAAAACATCAGCCCTTGAACACCCATACTCACTACAGAGATTGGACCGATAAATACCAACCTAACGGAGACTTTATAATCGTTACCGACATAAAAAAGAGGGAGCGCCCTACCGACGATATATCAGTAGAATTCACCGAAAAGATGACTTCGGAAGAATATTATAAGATGGGGGACCCCGAAAAGCTCAAGGTCATATTAAATTATCTTGATATGGCAGAGGGCAACCCCTACATTGCCATGGAGGCTGCAGAGGATATATTCTATATGCTTAACCTTCCCGACAAGCTGAAAAAACCTCATATAATGAAAGCCTGCAGTATAGTTTTGGGATATTCCAATGATGCCGTTCTGCGCCGTCAGGCAAGAGCTATGATGGCAGATGTTTGTGACGACGGTGAGCTTGAAACACTTCTTAAATATTGTCATCCTGATGAATACAATGAGGCTATGGAACACCGTCTTTTCTGTAAAAACGAAAATGAACGAGCAATGGAATACCATTATGCAACCGGTATAGAGCTTGCACACGACTTTCTTTACCACGGAATAAGCAACAATTTAAGCCGTGATTACAGAAAAGCATTGTTTAAAGAAAAGATCCGGTTCTTTGAATATTTAGGTAACGGTACCGTACCCGATGCTTGGATAGAAAACTATGCATATCTGTTTGTTTCCTTGGCTCAGATCGAAACGGCAGAGCAAAACTACGATCTTGCAATAGAATATCTCAGCAGATATCTTGACATAAACGAAAATAAGCTCAGCAAAATTAAAGAAGGCGATATTCTAAGATACGGAAACGAGGTTTTTTTCGGCAACTTCACAAGAAAAGCAGAGCTTTTGGTGGAAGACGGTAAGCCTGTTATGATGACTGCCGATATCGTACGTAAGGAAAATACAAGACATAATCATCCCGGCTTGATATTTCATCCCGACTCTATACTTTATTATTTTAATGATGACAGTGAATTTTTCGCTCTTCACGGGGATGAGAGATTTGAATCTCTGAAAAACAGAGCATTAAAACTGACCGAAGAGTGGATAAAATCCAATAGTACAGAACAAACGAAATGACGATATAATAAACCTATACAGACCGAATAATGAGTACATAATAAAAATGATGTATTGGAAGATCGAAAACAAAACCTGGATAACCGAATATTCCTCACCCTACCCCATAAGCAGATGTGAATATATACAGGGGGAGTATTCTCCCGAGCTTGACAGGGATACAAAGGGGGAGCTGTCTGTTTATTTCCGGGACGGCAGGGTCATCAAGCATAAAATATATATTGATCTATATGTAAGACAGTTCGGTATTTCGGTTTCCTTGGACGGTTCGACCCTTTTCATCCCTTCTTGGTATGGCAGGCTGAAGGCTGTTGATATAATCAGCGGTAAGGTAAAATGGAGATCTGTTAAAGGGGCGGGTGAAATTATAGTTGACACGAACTATATTTACTGCTTATCAAGGGAAAAAACACTCTACAAGCTGAATATAACAAACGGCAGCATCGTAGATAAAACATCGGCTCATAAAGCTCTCTACAATATTTCGCCGCGTTATCTGCTCAGCCGTTGTTCTGAGGATAAGTGGATAGTAATTTCTAAAGAAAATCTCACGGTGACAGACTCGTTCGTCAATGAAAATATGCTCCGCTCCCCCATAAAGGATGTTTTTGCACGTGATACCGGTCTCTGCGTTCTTGAAGCAAGCTGTGACCAAGGCGGTAATGTGGTTCACAGTATGAAGAGCTATGATATTGCGCTGCACGCTAAGCTTCTTTGTGATATTGTACAGGATGAGATCGATTGCCGTCTTGACTGCATAAGCAGTATCTACGGAATAAGTGAAAGTAATTAAAACAGAAAAGGAAAATACATTGTAATTTCATATAACTACAAAAAAACCACAGTTTTCACTGTGGTTTTAAAAATGTTCACTAAAAGGCACCTGCGGTGCGGCTATAATCGGATATCGTTTAATTTAAACCGCACATTCAGCACACGAGGGTATTGAAAGCAAAAACTCAATAATTAGCGGTGCGGCTGTAATCGGATATCGTTTAATTTAAACCGCACATTCAGCACACGAGGGTATTGAAAGCAAAAACTCAATAATTAGCGGTGCGGCTATAATCGGGTACTATCTAAGCGTAAACCTATATTCTATGCTCGATATAAAATAAAAAAACCACGGTATAACCGTGGTTTAAAAATGTCCATTAAAAGCCGAACAAGAGGAAGGGTAGACGAATTAATACTCAACTTCATACGAAGTTCAAGCCCTCGGTCTATTAGTATCGGTCAGCTAAACACATTACTGTGCGTACACCTCCGACCTATCAAACTCATAGTCTATAAGTGACCTTACTAGCTTAAGCTATGGGATATCTTATCTTGAAGCATGTTTCACGCTTAGATGCCTTCAGCGTTTATCACTCCCGCACGCGGCTACCCGGCTGTGCCCTTGGCAGAACAACCGATGCACCGGAGGTGCGTCCGACCCGGTCCTCTCGTACTAAGGTCAGATCCTCTCAAATATCCT
>JAFQHD010000221.1 GCA_017398145.1 Clostridia bacterium | reverse complement strand
TACAAAATAAGACCATACACCCTTAGATCGAACAGAAGCTATATGTGCTTACCGCACCTCAGACTCAGAACAGGCATCCTCGCGGCACATCGAAACGAACTGCTTAATGCTGCTCGGTTCCCCGCCTGACATGGTTCACAGCGAACGATTGCACGAGACCCATTCCTCAACGTCCTTGATACGGGGCTAACCATACAACTACGGCCCTCAAAAAGGGAAACCACCCCTGCTGTAGCGGATTGCAGGTACAGGGCACCGCTGGCTCCCCGGCCGGTATGGCCTTATTTCATATCTCGTTGTTACCGAAACATTATAACATATCTGTTTTGGTTTTGCAAGAGGAAAAGAAAACTTTCTCAACTCTGTCGGGAAAGTTTTTTGATAATGAAGGGATATATTACTATTATGACCGCTACGAGGACGAAAGATCTTATTCCGTCAGCAAGGAGAGTTTCGCCCAATATCGCTTTAAGCCCGCTTTTGAGCCCGAGAGCAATACCCAAGCCTGCCGCGACCTTGATTATCTGCATCCATAAGGGAGCTTTAGTATCGAAGTTGATATATCTTCTCTCTATAAGATATCCGATAGCGAAGGCAAGTCCCGCACCGCCCGATTTAACACAGTCGGAGGCGGCGTCAAGGGATATGATCCCCTTGCTCTCAAGGGTAACGGCGTATATCAGGGTGAACAGGGAAGCACAGACCATAGCTATGCATACCCATATATCACTTTTACGGTTATCGTAGAATTTATCGGTAAACCTGAAAACAAGCAGCGTGATACCAAAGGTGAGAGCCATTGAAACGCCCACGTCAGCTAAGGTATGAACACCGAGATACATTCTTGATATACCTACGGTAATGAATGCAAGCACACACAGGATACGAAGCAGGTTTTTCTTAAAGAAAAGTGCAAGAGAGCCGTAGACCGACGTAGCCGCCTGAGTATGACCGCTGGGGAAGGAATAGCTCGTTGCCTCGTCGACAGCGTTTCCCACAGGCTTGAAGTCGGGGTCCTTTACCCAAGGGCGCTCCACACGGAAGGTTATCTTAAGACACTGGGTCATAAGCCCGCTCAAAAAGAAGGAAAAGCCTATCTTGTATGCTAACCGCTTATCAGCACACCAGTAGAGTATGCATATAAGAGCTATAGGTATAAGCTCGTGACCTAAAAAGGTAACGGCAGAGAAGAAGCCGTCAAGCACGGGGGTACGTATAGATTCAAACCAATATAAAACGTCCATAATGATGTTATCCTTAACTTTACACTTTGCATTTTGCACTTTGCACTTTCGCAGGCATCTGCGCTAATATCACGGCAGCAAAAATAATTACAGCACCGAGTATTTTCTTTGAATCGGGCATTGTCTGCGAGAAGATAGCTCCGCATATCATGGCAAATACCGATTCAAGGCTCAGAAGTATGCTTGCAACGGTGGGGTTGGTGTTCTTCTGACCGATTATCTGAAGAGTATACGCTACACCGCTTGACATTATGCCGAGATAAAGTATCTCTATCCATGCTGAAGGAATAACCCTAATATATTCTGCCTCAAAAACAAGCATACATACAAGGGAGAGTACTCCTGCCACGAAAAACTGAACGCAGGACATAAGCACTCCGTCAGCCTTGGGAGAAAAATGATCGATGACCGATATATGTATAGAGAAGATAAACGCGCATATAAGAAGCAGAATATCGGCATATGCCAAAGAAAAGCCTTTTTCTATACAGAGAAAGTAGAGACCTACGGGAGCAATAGCGACCGCTAACCACGTGAGAGCACTGACCCTCTTTTTAAAGATAAGTCCGATGAGGGGGACTATAACCACGTACATTACGGTTATAAATCCCGCCTTGCCCTCGTCCTTGCCTATATTTATACCTAACTGCTGGAAAGCGGATGCCGCAAAGAGAGCAAGTCCGCAGAAAAGACCGCCGATAAATGTGTTCTTCATCTTGAGCTTGTATTCGGGAGTTTTTTTATCTTCTTTTCTCGAAAAGAAAAAATAAACGGGGATAAGTACGGCACTGCCTACCACGTTTCTTGCAAAATTGATCGAGAATGCCCCTAATATATCACCCGCCGAGTTCTGCGCCACAAATGCAGAGCCCCAGATAAAGGCAGCAAGTATAAGTATGAGATTAGCACCAAAGGACTTCATTTTCATATTGACAATTCCTCGCATAAATAATATAATTACTATAACATATTTATTTACGAAAGGCAACAGCTATGGAAAGAAATTATCAGTTCAGAGAGCGTATGATGGTGGTTCATAAAAAGAACCGCCGTGACCCTGACCGCAAAAAAGCAGCAGGCGAAATAGAGATAGACTCCTCCTGGACTATCACGATACCCCGTAACTACGACAAAATTACCGAAAAGGCTTGCCGTGACTTAGAGGACTATTTCTTCACCTCTATGGGCGTAAGTGTACGCGTTATGTTCGAGGACGAGGCAGAGGGCAAGGTTATCGCATATAAGACTGATGCTTCTCTTGACGAGAACTCCTACCGCTTCACCGTAACCGAGGATAAGGTTACTCTCTGCGGCTTTGATACCCGTGCCGCATCTCAGGCAGGCTTCTATCTTGAGGATCTTATGAATCTCGCAGAGGGACCCTTTCTTACGGTAGGCGAGGAGATAAGAACACCCCTTTACAGTCCCCGTATGATACATTCGGGTTATGCTCTTGACAAGTTCCCCGAGGAGCATATCGCAGCTATCGCTCACGCAGGTATAAATGCTCTTCTCATCTTCGTTGAGGACGTTGATGTAACACCTCACGGTTATCTTGATTTCAATGATCTCTGTTACCGTGCGGCAGAGTGGGGTGTTGACGTATACGCTTA
>JAFQHD010000220.1 GCA_017398145.1 Clostridia bacterium | reverse complement strand
GTCAGGGTAAGACCAAAGGATGAAACGAACTCATTGTCCGTTTTGGTTATAAGACCCACAGCTATCATAGCTACACCCAATACGATATATATGATATTGGTCCAAAGCCTTATCTTCATTCTTTTCTTAAAATCCATCTCAGTTTTCCTCCTCAAATATAAATACTTCCTCGATAGTCTTGCCAAAATATTTTGATATCTTGTGGGCAAGCTGTAGGGATGCGTTGTATCTGCCGTTTTCAAGGGAGATCACCGTCTGCCACGTTACTCCCACAGCCAATGCCAGCTCATCCTGAGTTATACTTTTCTCTTTTCTTAATTCTTTTATTTTATTGTCCAAAATACCACCTCCGTATGTAAAGTATACTTTACATTTATAATATAACACATTATTTTCGAAATGTCAAGTAGGCTTTACATTTTTTGTTTAAAAATAACGACCGTTAGCACGAACGGTCGCTTTTTTAACAATTATTCCTTTGCGTATTCTCTTAACTTTTCGGCGATCTCGTTAAATTTCGGATCGGTTCTGTACTCCGACATCTCATTCGACTCTATCATCCAATCAAGGATCACCTTTGAATGATTTCCGCCCTTTTCGGGTATCCAAGCCCCATCCGAATAACCTTTCAGTATAAGCGACGTGTGGGGTGCCTCTGGGTCATAGGTATCTGCGTGTATGGCAAAATCGGCTCCCTTTTCAAGCCAATACCACAGCCCTTCCGTATCCTTATCCAAAAGACAGCCCGAAACCAAACGGCTGCACGCTCCTACACCATATTCAGCCTCATACTGATAGTCGCCGTCGGGAAAGATAAGCTCTATAATATCTATTTCCAGCTTACGCATTGCTTTTCTTTCTTCAAATGAGTATATAAGCTCCCCGTTGTCATCTTGGTGATCGGCGGCATTGCCTATCATCGACAAAAGGTCAACTATCAGTGAACGCATATAACGCTGTCTTTCATAAAAACCTTCATTACCGTCCCACCTGTATACCATATAATTTTCATAGGTGTAATTATGGTGTGACAGTTTCCGCGCAGTTTCATTTTCTTTTTCGCTATCCCCGGCATAACCGTATGCAGCGGCAAGCAGCTGAAGCGTTTTACAACGTATGATATCCTCGGTACATTCCGAAAGTATACGGTTGCACAGATCATATACCTCGCCATAATCTTTTATACCTTTACGGGAATATTCGCCCACTATTGCCGAAGCAAGCTTACGCATCAAATTGTAATTGCCCGGATAATTTTTGTTTGCTTCTCTTAAAATTTCGGTGTGCTTTTCAAATTCTCCGTTTTTCAAAAAAGAATTTGCCCTTTCAATATATCTCTCTATTTCTGCATTATTTCTTTCGATGTCAATGCCGAGAAGCGTATCCGAGGTGACCCCGAAGAAATGACAAAGTGCGGGAATCTGTGAAATATCGGGCATAGTCCTTTCGCACTCCCATTGAGAGACCGCACGGGAGGATATCCCGAGATACTCCGCCAACTGCTCCTGCGTAATATCCTTTTCACGGCGCAAACGCCTTATGTTTGATCCTATAGACATAAATCTACCTCCGTAGTAAAATCAAAAGCGCTTTTGTAAGTTAATTATACCTCGCAGGTGAAGATTATTCAATGATGTATTTTAAGACATATTATATAGCAATGCTTTGATTTAATGATTTAATAATCAACCATTTGACGATTTTTATAACAACAGGTATATATATAATCTCAAAATAATGCCTTTAATTTATTACCACATTATGATAGAATAAACACAGAAAAACAGAAACGAGGTTCTTATATGAACAACACCTATTCAATATCAAAAAATATAGCGTTATTCAGAAAAAGAAAGGGATACACACAAGAGCAGCTTGGAGAAATCCTCGGCGTTACAAACCGCGCGGTATCAAAGTGGGAATCGGGCATTTCCATGCCGGATATTATGTTGCTGCCGAAGATATCACAAGCCCTTGATATAACACTTGAAGAGCTTTACGGTATCAAAACAAAAGAAGAAAAAGTCAGAGCCGACGATTTTCCTGCTTATATTAACAAAAAAATGACCGAACTTTTTCACGAACACGCCCAAGGGGATAAATATTTCGACGATCTGTCGAACGATAAAAGTCTGAAACACACATTTGATTCTATAAACAGAGGTTGGGAGATGACCTGTCTTTCGGATACGAAAGGTGCAGTATACATATCTAAAAATTTTTCCTTTGCCGAGCTTGATTATAAAACACCGGAAAGTGAGAGCATCTTTGAATCAAGGGAAATTTCATCAACAATGCAAAAACTGTCCTCGGCAAACGTGAGAAAGCTACTCGGATATATGTATAAAAAATCCTTTGCCGATAACGAAACCGCAAACAAAGAATTTTTGCTGAGCGATATAGAAAAGCAATGCGGGCTAAACGAGGACGAAGCGTTTGAAGCAATGGAAAAGCTTAATGCTATAGGTATAGTTGAAGCCTACGTGCACGAAAACACCACCGAATACGTATTCTTAAAATCCCGCGCAATTTTTGCATTAGTCGCCTTTAAGGCGGTAAAGCTTATCTCCAAGGATCCTATGTGGCATATCGTCAGAGATACGTCAACAATAACCGATTATGCCTTTGAAAAGTTATGGTAAACTATTAAGATAACAAGACCTCGGTTGCAACCGAGGTCTTGTCCTTTAATTACGCATTGTTTTTAATGTATTTCTTAATTATCATCGCAGAGTTTTCTGCCGCCTTCTTTGCAAAGATGGCGTAATCTCCGCCCTCCTCGTCGCTTATAGCACGAAGTACGGCAAAGTCTACACCGTTTATGTAGCATATCTGGGCAACAGAGCCGCCCTCCATCTCACAGGCAACAGCATCAAAGGTGTCTCTGATCCAGTTCTTCTTTTCACGCTCTGCCACAAAGAGGTCACCCGAAGCGATGGTTCCCTCCTTATAGTTAAGACCGCTTGCACGAAGGCAGTCGATGATAGCGTTATTGATTCTCTCGCTTGCGGGGAACTTGACTATATTTATACCCGAGATAAGACCCACAGGGTCACCGATAGCGGAGGTGTCCATATCGTGCTGACAAAGATCGCGAGCAACAGCCACGTCAAAAACCTTAAGATCAGCCACAAGAGAGCCTGCAACGCCTACGTTTATGATCTCTTTAGGTGCATATTTCAGTATCATAGTCTGGGCGCAAGCTGCGGCAAAGACCTTTCCGACTCCGCACACCGCAACAACTACGTCTTTATTGTAAAGCTTACCTACGGTATATTCGATACCGCTTATTACGGTAACCTCTTTATTTTCCATATCCGAGATTATACCCTCGGCTTCTATTGTCATAGCACAGATTATTCCTGTCATTTCTTTTCTCCTTTTTTACGTTCCCCGAAGGGGAACATATCGCTCCCGATAGGGAATATCGCTTTTACCGTGTAAAAATATCGCGTCCGAAGGACATATCGCTTTGCCGAAGGCTATTACGGATAAATAAAATCATTTTCTTTTGAATTTAAGACATCAAGATATCTCTTCGCCTCGGCTTTAGCAAGGTCGATATCAAGATTTTCATAATGTCCGCATTCAATAGCTGACTTGCCGAAAACGTCACCCTCGTGGTCAACTATCTTTTCAAGCACGGTCTTTACGGTATCAAGTACCACAGAGTTATCCGCATTTTTCACCAGCAGATAAAATCCCGTCTGACAGCCCATAGGACCGTAATAGATGATATCGTCGGAAATTTCCGAATTTCTCACATAGGTAGCAAACATATGCTCAAGGGAGTGCATAGTTGCGTTGTCGATATAGTCACCGAGATTGGGTCTGCGGTGACGAAGGTCATAGGTGGTGATATCTCCGTCCACACGGGAAACGTATATACCGCACTCAAGTTTATCGTGGTCGATCTTAAAGCTTTCTATCTTTTCCATAATTACCTCACACAAATAACTGTCCTAAATATCCTGCACCGATACCCATTGCCGCCGACATACAGATAAGCAGGATGGGATGTATCTTCTTGATACAGAGGATAAGGGTCAGCATAATTCCGAATATGATAAGTGACGTTATAAATTCATAATTTATAACAAAGCCCGCGGGGAAGAATACCGCCAGAGCCATAGAAACCACGGCACTCATAATAAGCGCTATCGCCGCAGGACGAAGACCCGTCATTGCACCTGCGATATACTTATTGGTCTTGAACTTAAGATAAAATTTTGCAACTATGAGTATTATAATAAACGAAGGCAGTACCACACCGAGAGTAGCACAGGCAGAGCCTAAGATCCCGCCCATCTCCGAGCCTACGTAGGTAGCAATGTTTATTGCAAAGGGACCGGGAGTAGATTCGGATACGGCGATAAAGTTGATAAGCTCGTTTTCAAGCAGCCACTCTTTGCCCAGAACCTCAGACTGAATAAGAGGGATCATTGCATATCCGCCGCCGAATGTAAAAAGTCCTATCTTGAAGAAGGTAATAAATAATTCTAAAAATATCATTTCTCACCCTCCTTTTTTTGCAAACAGAACCGTACCAATACCGACAAGTCCCGCACAGATGATGATAATGATAACATTTACACCCAGCACCGCCGCTATAAAAGCAAGACCTATTATAATATAGGATATAAGATTCTTGGGACAACCCTTATATAATTTTATAAGCGCCTTGACCACAAGGGCGATAACGCCTGCACGGATGCCTGCAAAGGCATACTGTACAGCCTGAATCTCCTGAAACTGTCTTAAAAAGGTGGAGATAATGAGTATTATAACAAACGAAGGCAGAACAACGCCGAGGGTAGCCGCAGCCGAGCCTAACACTCCCGCCTTCTGATAGCCTATAAAGGTGGCAGTATTTACGGCAATAGGCCCGGGAGTTGACTCGGATATTGCCAATATTTCGAGAATGTCCTTTTCCTCTATCCAGCCGTGCTTTTCAACGGTTTCCTTCTGTATAAAGGGTATCATAGCCATACCCCCGCCGAAGGTAAAAAGCCCTATCTTGAAAAATGAGGAAAAAAGCTGCCAAAGAAGCTTTAACTTGTTGTTTTTCATAACTTTTTCCTTTTTATTAGTTTTATTCGATTATTGTATCATATAATTATGAAATAATCTATATCCCCGACGAAATATTTTATTTACATATTCCCTATTGACAAAGCGACACCCATATGGTATACTCTGTAAAGCAATTCACTTTACAGGCGGTCGCGGACCGCAGCGACAATCGGATCTCGTTCCCGTAGACCTTTTATGGCTCACACGATGGAATGCGAGTAGAAATCGAACAAGGAGCAAGGTTATGGACTACAACAAAAACGTCAACACTTCCCTCCTTATCGACTTTTACGGTGATATGCTGTCCGAAAAGCAGCGCGAGGCTATGGAGCTTTATTATAACGAAGATCTTTCCCTTGCCGAAGTCGCTGACATTACAGGTCTTACAAGACCCGGGGTACGTGACAGACTGATGAAGTCTGAGGCTATTCTTCGTAACCTTGAAGAAAAGTTAGGACTGCTCAAGCGCTTTGAGGAGATGACAGGCGAGATCGAGCTTATAACCAAAGAGCTTGAGGCTCATAAAAACGGAAAAACAGTTGATTTAGACGATATTATAGACAGATTAAAAAAATTATCGTGAGGTAAAGAGATGTCCATGTTTGGAAATCTGTCGGATAAGTTAGCCAACGCTTTTAAGAATTTCAGAAGCAAGGGCAAGCTTACCGAAGCAGATGTCCGTGCGGGAATGCGAGAGGTAAAGCTTGCACTTCTTGAGGCGGACGTCAACTTTAAAGTAGTTAAAGAATTTATCAAAAAGGTCACCGAGCGTGCCGTAGGTACAGACGTTCTTGAAAGCCTTGTACCGGGGCAGATGATAATAAAGATCGTAAACGAAGAGCTCACCGAGCTTATGGGCGGCACACAGGCAAAGCTGACCATAGCCTCCGCTCCTCCTACCGTCGTGATGATGGTCGGTCTTCAGGGCTCGGGTAAGACCACACATTCCGCAAAGCTTGCGGGAATGTACAAAAAGCATGGTAAAAAGCCTCTGCTTGTAGCCTGTGACGTTTACCGTCCTGCTGCTATCCAGCAGTTAAAGGTAGTAGGCGCACAGCTTGACATCCCCGTATTTGAGATGGGCGACAAGGCAAACCCCGTTGACATTTCAAAGGCGGCAATAGAATACGCTAAGAAAAACGGCAACGATATGGTGTTCATAGACACCGCAGGCCGTCTCCACGTTGACGAGGAGATGATGCAGGAGCTTAAGAACATCAAGGATCAGGTGGATCCCACCGAGATCCTTCTGGTAATCGATGCGATGCTGGGTCAGGATGCGGTAAACGTAGCAGAGAGCTTCAACGATCTGCTTGATGTTACGGGTGTGATACTGACAAAGCTTGACGGCGACACCCGAGGCGGTGCGGCACTTTCTGTCCGCCACGTTACGGGCAAGCCCATCAAGTTCGTGGGTACAGGCGAGAAGCTTGATATGATCGAGCCCTTCCACCCCGACCGTATGGCTTCGAGAATCCTTGGTATGGGCGATATGCTCTCTCTTATCGAAAAGGCTGAACAGGCATTTGACGAAAAGAAGGCAGCCGAGCTTGAAAAGAAGATGAGAGAAAACAGCTTCACTCTTGAAGATTATCTCGATCAGTTCAAGCAGATAAGAAGTATGGGCAGTATGGAACAGCTTCTCGGCATGATGCCGGGAATCAAGCCCGGAGCCTTAAAGGACGCAAAGATAGACGAAAAGGCTATCGACCGCGTTGAGGCAATAATCCTCTCTATGACCCCTAAAGAAAGGACCCACCCCGACATTATCGACTTCAAGCGCAAAAGAAGAATTGCGGCAGGAAGCGGTAACAGCGTGGAAGAGGTAAACAAGCTGCTGAAGCAATTTGAGCAGACCCGCAAGATGATGAAACAGTTCTCAAGCGGTAAATTCGGCAAAAAGGGTAAATTTAAGTTACCCTTCTAAATAAACAAATAAAAAATAAAAACATATTTTGGAGGAAATCAAAATGGCAGTTAAAATCAGACTTAAGAGAATGGGCGCAAAGAAGAACCCCTTTTACCGTGTAGTAGTTGCAGATTCCCGCTCTCCCCGTGACGGCAGATTCATCGAGGAGATCGGTTACTACAATCCCATGACCAACCCTGCAGAGGTTAAGATCGACGCAGAAAAGGCAACCAAGTGGATCGCTGACGGCGCACAGCCCACCGAGACCGTTAAGGCTCTTCTTAAGAAGGCTGACATCGTTAAGTGAGCGAGGTCATAATGGCAGAGTTGAAAACAATTCTTGCCGATATGGTCAAACCCATCGTTGTCTACCCCGACCAGGTGGTTATAACAGAGGAGGTAAAGGGCGACACGGTTACCCTCACACTCAACGTTGAAGCATCTGATATGGGCAAAGTGATCGGCAAGCACGGCAAGATCGCCAGAAGCCTTCGTCTCATTATGAAGGCAGCCGCTACCCAGTGCGGCAAGAAAGTAAACGTAGAAATACGTGATTGACAAAAAGACACCTGCTTTATGCAGGTGTTTCAGCGTGTCGATAAACCTATCGACACGCTGACAGACTTCGAAAAAGGAAGGTAGGTTTTCGTGAAAAGGGTCCGTAGGCGTACTAAGTACGGTAGTGACCCTTTTCGCGGAAAAGTGTGAAAAAGTGGCGGAAACTC
>JAFQHD010000219.1 GCA_017398145.1 Clostridia bacterium | reverse complement strand
TCGCAGCTAATAAGCGCCGTGCGGATCTTAAGGCTGTTACAAACTCAGCGGCAGAGATTAGAAGGGAGTTTGTTCTTTCTTTTAATTCCTGTAAGAAATACGCTGACGTGCTTAACGAGTGGCTTTGGGAATATCTCCGAGGTCGTCTGACCGGTAAGTACAGCAGTACGAATTGGGAGATCTTATGCGAAAAGATAGGGGAACCCTATGAGAAGTACAAGTACAGCTGCAGTCGTGAAAACCTTGATAAATTCTTCAATGAGCATCCGGGTAATGCGCCTATAGTGGTTTTGTTGGCGGTCAGTGAATACGGAGCCTTAAAGTATTATACCGAAGAGTACAATGAAACGATGCCTAAGTACCATAAGTGCGAAGCGTTAGATACCGTATATAAGTATCTGTGCCGGCTCGGTTATGAGATGTCGGATGAAGAAATAGCTCTTCAGAACGGTACACATGAATTATTTGAACAGGAGGAAGAATAATGAATTTCGCATGGTTAATTTATCTTATTTGTTTAGTTGTGATGTCGGTTATTTACATTGTGACGGGGCAGATTCGTTTTAAGCGTCTGCGGAGAGAGTACAATGCCAATCTTGATCAGATGCAGAAAATATATGAGTCTCGTCGGGAATCATGGATAAAGGAAATCGAGGCTTTGAAAGAGGATAACGATTCTCTGAAGGTGGATAACACGGTTCTGCAGGCGGATAATGCTTCTTTGAAAGAAGAGAAGCAGTACCTTGATACTGAGGTGTCTTGTTTAGCCAAAGAAAAGACGGATGTAGAAATTAAGTTAATAGAGGCTAAGGAAAAAGCAGCGGAACTTGAGGACAAGCTGTGCAGTGAGACCGCCTGGCGTGTGAATATAATCCCCGATACCTCTGACCGTATGCTGATATGTTCGGTTACCAAGAAGGGCGAGAAGCGTATTAATATAGCTTGGTACGAGGACGGTGTATGGCACGGTAACGGAAACCTTGATAACGTCATAGCTTGGAGACCTTTGCCGGAGCTGCCGGAGTTTGAGGATCCTGCAGAGGGCGGGGATGAGTGATGGCAAGGTATATTGATGCGGATGTGTTAGTCGCTGAAATTAACAGAATTATAAGTGAACTTGACGTTGATGCCCATATCGCATTATCTCTTGCCGCAGGAAACTTCATCGACATAAGAGATAATGTAATACCTGATGTGCCAACCGCCGATGTGGCAAAGGTGAAGCACGGGGAGTGGATTGATAGATACAAAAACAAACATGCTAACCACTTATATGAATGTTCTATTTGTAGCGGCACTGCTTTGTATGAGCTTCACTCAAACGAATTAGTACAAACAAAAGCAAGACAAGCATTGACGGCTGTGTGTCCACATTGTGGCGCAAAGATGGACGGAAAACCGAGAGAAGGCGGTGCGGAATGAATGATAACAGATGTCCTCATTATGAGAAAAAGTGTACGGGAATAGTCGATAACGATGATGGAACGTCTACAGTTGAAAGAGTAGGACGATGCCGAAAAGCTCAGCTTAGTTGTGAGTGCAACGGAGTACGTTCTTACTGTGATTATTATGCTGATATAAGAACTGAATACAAGCGTATTGAAGATACCGCTCCTGCTATGCACGGGGTAAATATTATCATCAAATACGACGTCGGCAATCCAATCGGTGATTATACCATAGGCTGGAAGAAGCAGATCGGTAAAAACACCTACGGTGACTATATCAGAGTAACAGACGGTAGAGATATCGAGGACGTAATGAGGGAATATTTCCCCGTAATGGTAGAACAAATCGAGCAGGTGATCGAGACCGTATCGGAGAAAGGCGGTGGAGAGGTATGAGGATAAAGAAGAAACCTATAAAACGTAAAAAGAAACAGCAAAAGGGCTGTTATAACTGTGCTCACCGTGTGGATATCGGCGGCGGTCAGAGTGTCTGCCGCTGCTATTATCCTATGGTGGTTATAATTCACGGCAGACATAGCAAGGAATACAACTACTGTGCAAGAACGTTGTGGGAGAGGAGGGAGACGTAAAAATGCAAAATGCAGAATGCAAAATGCAAAATGACAGAAAGCGGTTGATAGAGCTTATAGTCAATGCTCCGAAAATACCGATACTGATCAACGGTATAGCAAGCGGAAAGGTATATCAAACTGCCGAGCATATTGCCGATCATCTTATAGCCAGCGGTTTAGGTTTTGTCGTGACGGATAGAGAGAGGCTAAGTCCCTATCCTGATGGAGATACATCTATAGAAGCTTGTCCTATCTGCGGAAGTGGCGAATATCTCCACAACGAGGACGGGAACAGAAACGGTTATTGCGGACAATGCGGGCAGGCTATAGATTGGAGTGAGGACGATGTATGAATCAGTTGTCAGGATAATACACGATGATCTTAGGATCAAGCAGGAAGAATCCGTTATGACAGTTATACAGAACCTCGGTATTGACGTCAATAAGGAAGAGCTTATAAAGGCTCTGCAGTATGACAGAGATCAATATGATAAAGGTTATGCCGACGGTTATGAAGATGCCCACGAGGATATCAAAAAACTGCCCGAGCTTATAGCGGAATGTGACAGGCTGAAAAAGGAAAACGATATGCTATGGAAGAAGCATAATCCTGTTGCGGTGGAAAACGAGCGGTGTCCCGTATGCGGAACGATGGTGTTCGTAGCGAACCGTGCTTACTGCCGGTGCTGCGGACAAGCTTTGAAGTTTGAGGAGTCGCATTCTCCCTCAGTCGCCTATGGCGACAGCTCCCTCCCGGAGGGAGCCATTTCGGAGGATACCGAAATCGGTATGATAAAAAATATAAATGATAGAACATAGGAGGAAAAACAATGAGTAAATGTGATAAGTGTATCCACAAGCCTATATGCGAGTGGGTGGAAGAGAATTGTAAGGAATTTCATATGAACGCAGAGCACAATGAGTGTGATATGTTCTATGAGGTAAATGAAACTGTTGCATGTGGGGCTGCAGAAGCGAAGAACACAGCCTTTGACCATACTATTGAGATGATGCGCTCTCCCGATTATAAGGAGCGCTTTAAGGCTGAATACCTGCAGACAAAGATCCGTTACGAAAAGCTTAAGAGTTTCAATACGAGGATCGAGGCGGCGCATAAGACACGTTTTGCCAAGCCCGGAAGTATGGTTGAGGAACCTGCGCACGACTGCCCGCTTGACGTTCTCCGTGAGCAGCAGAGTATTATGGGTCAGTACCTTCATATGCTTGAGCTCAGAGCAGTTATAGAGGGGATAGATCTTACGTGTTTGGAAGATTGAAGATGTGGTTATTCGTACCGCGCAGTAAAAAAAGCTGCGGCAGGTGTTGTCTGTTCTGCGGGTGTTATAAGATCTGTGACTATGAACATAAATGCAAGGAGGCGGGAAGGTATGGCAAAGGTTAAAAATAATAAGTGCTGTACTCCCGCCACCTGCGGGGACTGTGATTATTATAAGTATTACAGTCTTTGCGGTCTCGGATGCCATCTGACCTATGAGACCGGGATAATAAGAAAAGGACCTATAACAAAGGACTGTATACATAAGGTTAAGATCTCAAAGGCTGAACAACGGAAAAGATCCAGAAGATACAAAATGATAATGAAGGAATTCGCTGCTGTTTAATGACCGTAATTGGATAACCCCTTTGGGGAATGCAGAATGCAAAATGCAGAATGCAGAATGCAGAATTAAGGAGGATTTCCTCCGGAAATCTACATTAATTTGTATATCGTATTGCAGAGGGGTTGTTCACTTATGTTCATTAATAATTATATAAGGCTTGGTACTTTCGGGTATCGGCGCGTGTACGCCTAACGTGCATCTTTTGATTAAAGATGCACGTTAGGGCTCGCACAAGGGACAGTTCTCTGTATCCTTCGACACAGAAAACCGTCCCCGGTGCTTTTCGCCTCGCGCGTGCGCGCGTCTTCGGCCTTGTAGTGTATAGTAACAAATCAACCATTACTTAATGGTTGAGTGAAGAGATAAGAGAGAAAAGAGAAGAGAAAAGGTAGATTTCCTCCATGGGTCGGAAATCTGCTTTAGGTTTAGAAAACGAGTTTTTCTTTTTTCGGTTCATTTTTCTTTTTGCTCGGTCAAAAAGAAAAAAGGAACAATGAGACAAACAAAGTACAGGAGACAGAAATGCTTTACGCAGAGAAAAAGATAAAAAGCGGTAAGATGCTTGAGGTGGATTTCTATCCGATCCTTCCTTCAGGCAAAAGAATGAGTGACGGTCGTAAAAAGGCATCCAAGAAAGCACAGGACGAATATAACCGTAAGCAGTCTGTTCGGAAGCTGGTACAGAAGGTCAATGCAAATTTTGATACAGGAGATCTCTTTGCTCACTTGACATATACACAAAAAAACGCACCTCAAAGCTATGAGGAAGCAAAACGAGATATAAATAACTTTATACGCCGTATTCAAAACTGGCGTTTTCGGCACGGTTACGATAAGGCGAGATACATAATCATAGTCGAAGAACAGACCTACAAGACCGGTGAACTGGAGGGTAGGTCTAACTGGCATTTTCATATTTTTCTCTCCAATATGCCCCGTGATGTTGTTGAGGATCTCTGGGTAGAGGGTGAACGTGTAAACGTAGACAGATATCAGCCGGACAGGTTCGGACAGCGTGCCGCTGCACAGTATTGCGGTAAGGATCCTCGCGGTAAGAAGAGATACATATGCTCCCGTAATTGCGTAAAGCCCAAGGAATATGAGCCGAAGCAGAGGGAAATATCGCGCAAGAAGATAAAGAATATGTGTGAGCTCTATGCTCATGACAGCGAGTATTGGCAAAGACAGTACCCCGGGTATGCGTTTAAGGAAGCGTGGCCTGTGGAGAACAAATATAACGGCAGATGGTATCTGCGAGTGGAGATGCGGAAGATAGATCTTCCGAGAACGAAGAAAAAGAACTTGAATAATAGACGTTAAGCCTGTTTTGCATTTGATTGCAAGCGGGCTTTGAGGTCGTGGTTTACGATATAGTTTACGATTTGGTTTACGATCTGGTTTACAAGTGATGTGATATAGGTTTACGAGAAGGAGGTAACGAATGAACTGGAAAGAAGATGGGTTTGCGAAGTGTCCGTTCTATATACGACACGGCGGTAAGGTGATAGTATGCGAAAGTCCGCTGGAGTATAAAAATGCAGACACGGTGTTATATACAACTCCACGAGGGGATCGGGGAAGGTTTATGGAACGGTACTGTCGATGCAACTGGGAAAGCTGTCCGATAGCTCGGGACATACAGAGGAAATATGGCGGAGGGTGATTACCCTACCGCCTTAATTTTTTTTATGCTATGATTTTTACAGAGGTGAGAATATGGCGAGAAAAAAGAAGAATAAAAAACGTGATTACGATGAGATAAAATACGAATTCGTTTCGTCAAAAAAATATTTGACGGAAATAGCGGATGAGTTTAAAGTTCCGTACTCAACTCTATATAAAATAGCGACCAGGGAGAACTGGGCTGAACAGAGGCGAATATTTGGTGAAAAAGCGGATAAAAAAGTTTTGAACCGTAAGACCAACGCTGTGGCCCGCCGTTATCAAGATATAGACGAGGCTTACGGAAGGATCGCCGGTCAGCTTAACGACAGCGTGGATCCTGATGGCAGAGAGCTTTATTTGTATCCTGTGTATGACGAGGACGGTAAGCTTAAGGGTTTTGTTGATCTGCAGAGGGCTAACGCAGAGCATGCTGAAAAAGTGCTTGGTGTTCTTGACAAGTGCAAAAAACAGATGGACGATCTGTACGGTATTGTATCCCGTGAAAAAGAAATGGATCATGAGGTTGCGCTTAAACAGGCAGAAGCTGCTGTGGAAGAAAACACCGGCAATGGTAACATAACAGTTATGCTTGCTGATCAGACGGGAGAGTTTTCGGAATGAAAACGAAGATGATAATAGGAGTACCTAACGATAAACAGAAGCTGTTCTTAAGGGATAAGCACAGGCATATAGCTTTTGGCGGTGCCAGAGGCGGAGGAAAGAGCTGGGCTGTAAGAGCAAAGGCTAAGCTTTTATGTATGAGATATCCCGGTATACGTATTCTTATTGTCCGCCGAACATATCCCGAGTTATACAACAACCATATAAACATTCTCCGAAAAGAGTTGTTCGGATTTATGAAGTACAATGACCGCGAAAAACTGATGACCTTTATTAACGGATCGACTATAAGTTTTTCGTATTGTGCTTCCGACAAAGACCTCGATAGGCTTCAAGGTGTTGAATATGACATTATATTTCTTGACGAGGCGACGCAGCTTTCAGAATTCCAGATGCGTGCTATAGTTGCCTGTGTGCGTGCAGTAAACGATTATCCGAAAAGAGTTTACTATACCTGTAACCCAGGAGGACAGGGTCACGCATACATAAAGCGATTGTTTATAGATAAGCGTTATCAGGAAGCAGAAAGACCGGAAGACTATAGCTTCGTTCAATCGCTTGTAACGGATAACGTAGCGCTTATGGAAAAGGATCCGGAATACGTAAGACAGCTTGATTCTTTGCCGGCAAAGCTAAGAGAAGCCTGGCGATACGGAAACTGGAATATCTTTGAGGGGCAGTTCTTTGAGGATTTTATAGACGATCCCGAGCATTATGAGGACAGGCAGTATACGCACGTTATCAAAGCATTTGATATACCGTCAACCTGGAGTATATACCGTTCCTATGACTTCGGCTATAACAAGCCCTTTTCCTGTGCCTGGTGGGCGGTGGATTATGACGGAGTTATATACCGTATACTTGAGCTTTACGGTTGTACAAAGACTCCCGATGAGGGCGTGAAATGGACACCCGAAAAGCAGTTTTCGGAGATAGCACGTATGGAACGTGAGCATCCCTGGCTTAAGGGAAAGAATATTCAGGGTGTAGCTGATCCTTCGATATGGGATACATCCAGGGGAGAAAGCGTAGCGGACACGGCAGCAAAGTACAGAATATGGTTTATACCGGGAGATAATAAACGTATTGCGGGTTGGATGCAGATGCATTACAGATTTGCTTTTGACGATAACGGATATCCGATGATGTACGTGTTTGAAAACTGCAAAGCCTTTATAAGGACGTTACCGTTGTTGGTATACAACGAGACAAATCCCGAGGATCTTGATACAAATGGAGAAGATCACGCAGCGGATGAAGCGAGATACTTTTGTATGTCTCGTCCTATATCTCCGAGAATTACAGCAGAGATAAAAGAGATCGGGGACGATCCCCTTAATATGCATATAGACAAAACGAGACTGAGAAGAATTTAATAAAGGAGTTTGTTATGGAAATAAAAGACAGTAATTCTATTGTTTTACCGATAGGTCAGGAGCAGATCAAGAAGGCATGGCAGGATCTTATGAAATACAAAGGGGATAAGGCGCAGCTCGATAAAAAGATTGTGTCAAACGAGCAGTGGTGGAAGCTGCGTCAGTGGAATTTAACCGAAGATGGCAAAGAGGAAACAAAGGCTTCGACACGCTTGTGGAACGTGGTTGTTTCAAAGCACGCTGAGGCTATGGATGCTTTTCCGGAACCTAATATGCTACCCAGAAGATCTGATGACCGTGAAGAGGCAAAGAAGCTTACGAGCATAATGCCGGTGATTTTGGAACAGAACAACTTCCGTAAAGTGTATTCTGATATCCAGTGGTACAAGCTCAAGCAGGGAGGCGGTGTATACGGAATCTTTTGGGACACAACGAAGCACGGAGGTCTTGGCGATATAACTATAAAAGATATAGATGCGCTGTCCCTGTTCTGGGAAAGCGGTATAAAGGATATCCAGGATTCAAAGCAGGTGTTTTATGTTACTCTTGAGGATACTGAAAGCCTTGAGGGACGGTACCCCGACCTTAAGGATAATCTAAAGGGGGACAACTACATAGTCACAAAATACCAATATGACGATAACGTGGATACCACGGACAAGACAACTGTAGTTGATTGGTATTATCATAAGTATAACGGCTCACAAAAGATTCTGCATTATTGTAAATTTGCCGGCACGCAAGTGTTATTCTCTACGGAGAATGATCCCGAGAATTATCCTAACGGTTGGTATGATCACGGCTTGTATCCCTTTGTTATCGATCCTTTGTTTCCTGTAATGGGAACTCCCTTCGGATACGGTTATATCGATATATTTAAGGGGGAGCAGGAGGATCTGGACCTGTTAGGTACAGCAGTAGTGCAAAATGCTCTGCAGGCGGCGAAGTCGCGATATTTCATTCGCGGTGACGGAGCAGTAAATGAAGAGGAATTTGCTGATTGGAATAAGGATTTTGTTCATACAAACGGTAATCTCGGTGAGGACAGTATAAAAAAGATTGAGGTCCCGCTTCTTAACGGCAATTATCTTGATCTTATCGAAGCCAAGCATGCAGAGATGAAAGAAAACTCGGGCAACTGGGATGCGAATAACGGCGGATCCACCTCGGGAGTTACGGCTGCAGCGGCTATAGCTGCAATGCAGGAGGCGGGCGGTAAGCAGTCAAGGGATTCCTCGGGCATGAGTTATGAAGGATTCCGTCTTGTAGTATCTCAGTGCGTTGAGCTGGTACGCCAATTTTATGACCTTCCGCGACAGTTCAGAATACTGGGTGATTACGGTCAGGAGGCGTTTACAACTTACTCTAATGCTTATATAAAGCCTCAGGAACAGACGATGAACGGAACAAACATCGGATATCGCCGTGTTGAGTTTGATATAGAGGTAGTACCACAGAAGGCAACTGTGTATTCAAAGATGGCACAGAACGAGTTAGCAATACAGCTCTATAACTTAGGTGTCTTTGCTCCTCAGAATGTCGATCCTGCGCTTGCTCTTATCGAAGCTATGGATTTCGACCATAAGGAAAAGATCATAGAGAAGATAAAGAAAAATGCGGATCTTCAGCAGAGGCTCGTACAGCTTGGTCAGCTTGCTCTCGGTATGGCGCAGCAGTATGATCCCGGTGCTATGAATATGATAGCACAGATCGTCGGTATCGGAGGTAACGGTACGAATCTTATATCCGGTGCTCGGGTCAGTCCCGAAATGATTAAAACTGATGCCCTCGGAGGGGTGAAGCCGGAAGAGCATGGATTTGTTCAGAATGCGAGGGCGCAGGCCAGAGGAGCGGCAATTCCGAACTGAAGCCGCGTTGCGATTTCAGAGAGAAGAGATAAGAAAGAAAAGAGAAAAGAAAAGGTTGATTTGCCGCGGGCAAATCTCCATAG